>NZ_JBLVOL010000043.1:0-18961 GCF_053543755.1 Achromobacter semiaridum
CGACATGCCCGAACGGCGCGCCGAGGCCATGACCTTCGCCAGGGTTTCGTAGCGCGTGTTCTGATCGGCGCGAATACGGATCTCGGGTTGCGGCTTGGTGCCGGCGATCGACTTGAAGCGGTTGGGCAGGTCGTCGATATTGACCGGCTTTTCGTCCCAGAACAGGGCGCCGCTGGCGTCAATCGCCAGGTCGACCGTCTTGGGTTCTTCTTCGATCTGCTCGGCCGCCACCTGGGGCATGTTGATCTTGATCGAGTGCGCCAGCAGCGGCGCCGTGATGATGAAGATCACCAGCAGCACCAGCATGACGTCGATCAGGGGCACCATGTTGATCTCGGAAACCGTGTGGCTTCCGGATCCTTTTCCCTCGAAGCTGCCAAAGGCCATTATTCGCTCCCGCGTTGAGCCGCGGCGCCGTTACCGTTCTGGCGGCGCAAGGCGCGGACCTTGCCGTCGGACAGCGCAACCTGCTGGCCGGTGGTCAGGAACGCGAACAGGTCGTGCGCAAAGGCATCCAGGCGCGACAGGAACACGCGGTTGTTGCGCACGAAAGTGTTGTACGCCAGCACGGCGGGAATGGCCACGGCCAGGCCCAGACCCGTCATGATCAGGGCTTCGCCCACGGGGCCGGCGATGCGGTTGATGGTCACGCCGTCGGACAGGCCGATGCCGACCAGCGCGTGGTACACGCCCCACACCGTGCCGAACAGGCCGACGAACGGCGCGGTGGAACCGACCGAGGCCAGCACCGTCAGGCCGTTTTCCAGCTTGGCGGTTTCTTCGTCGATGACCTTGCGCATGGTGCGCGTGACGAAATCGGAATTGCTGCCGGATTCTTCCAGCTTGGTCGCGCCGAACTTGTTGTGGTGCGCCTGCGCGTGCATCGCGTGGCTGGCCAGATGCGAGAACGGATCGCGCGCGCCGTGCGTGCTGATCTCGTGTTCGACCTGCTCCAGCGAGCTGGCGTTCCAGAACTTGTTCAGGAAATCGGCCGAACGCTTGCGCATGCTGACGTTGCTGGCGGCCTTGACCAGGATCAGGTACCAGGTCACCAGCGACATCAGGATCAGGATGATGAACAGGCTCTTGCCCACGAAGTCGCTCTGCGCGACAAAGTGCAGAAAGCCCATGTCGGGGGTAGCGATGGGCGCGGTCGGCGGCAGCGCGGCGGCGGCGCTTTGCAGCGCATCAGCCGATTGCTGGACAACACCGGCGCCGGTCGTGGCGGCTTGTTGGGCTGCGGGCGCAGCGGCGGCGGCAGCCGGTGCAGCCGGGCTGGTAGTCGCCTGCGCCACCAGGGTGGCGCCATGCAGTGCGTTGGACATCTCAGTTCCTCATTACGAAATCGAACGGAATTTTGGCTTTGGCGGGATAGGCCACGCCGTTACGGGTATAGGGCTTGAACTTGGCCTTGCGAGCCGCGGTCAACGCGGATTCGTCCAGCCTCGGAAAGCCCGAGGACGTGTCGATCGTTGCGCGGTCCACCAGCCCCTGCGTGTTGATCTCCACCAGCACCAGCACCCGCCCTTCTTCCCGCATGCGGCGCGAGGCCATGGGGTAGCTGGGCATGGGGCGCGCGCCCTGGAATTCGATGCTGGACACCAGCACGGGTTGATCAGGCGGCGGGCCTTGCTGCGGACTTTGCGTAGCCTGCGCGCCATCCACGGCGCCGGCGGGCGGCGTCTGCACAGGCGGCGTCTCGGGTTTGACTTCCTGCTTGGGCTGCGGCTTGGGCTGGGGCTTGGGTTTGGGTTTCGGCTTGGGCTTGGGCTTGGGGGCCGGCATCGGCGGCTTTTCAACCACGGGTTCCGGTTCCGGTTCAGGCTCGGGCTTCACTTCCGGCTCGGGCTCGGGGTCCGGCTCGACCACGGGTTCGGGCTCGGGCGGCGGCGGTTCCACGACCGGTTGCGGCGGTTCGGGCGTGGGCTCGGCCTTGGCCACCTGCGGCACGGGCGCGTCGATGAGGCTGACCATGACAGCCTCGGGCTCCTCAAGCTCAGGACGATTCGCGGGTGCCATGAAAATGGCCCCGATCACTGCCGCGTGTAGGGCCACAACCGCCAGCCCGGCGCCGGCGCGTATACCAAATGAAGACGGCGAAGAAGAAGTCCAACCGCGTTGAAAACTAGGCATGAATCAGCCAGGGTGCATTGACTTATCCGGCCAGCTGGACGAAAACGCGCGCCAAAAAAAAGCGGCGTGAGCCAGCCGGTACAAGCCGATCATAATATCTTAAATGCGAATGATTCGCACGTCCTATTTCGTCTGGAATAGCGTAACACTGCCCTACCGGGCTCAACCAGAAAGCACAAGACGGCATCAAGAAGGCTTGCGCCCACGCAAGGATGCAGCGCACTGAACCAAAACAAAAAACCCGCCACGGTGAAGTGTGCGGGTTTCGGTGTGCGCGTTTCGGTGTGCGCGTTTCGCGGGTGCTCTGCAAGAAACGCGTTCAAATTCGTGAACGCAACGCATGGGCTTTTGGTGGGTGCTACAGGGGTCGAACCTGTGACCTACGCCTTGTAAGGGCGCCGCTCTACCAACTGAGCTAAGCACCCGATCCTGACACTTTCAGCGCCGCTTCAATACGATGATTCGCTTGAAGCAGTGACTAACTCGCAGCCAACTCGGGGTACTCAAAAGCAATACGCGGGCCGGAGTATACCGGACCGCGTCGTTGTCGGCAAATCGCTTCGGGCCGATGCCCCGCGACCGCCTTGCCGTCCATTAGTTGACGGCGTCCTTCAGGGCCTTGCCCGGACGGAACTTCGGCACCTTGGCCTTCTTGATCTTGATCGTTTCGCCCGTACGCGGGTTGCGGCCGGTGCGAGCTGCGCGAGCCGACACGGCAAACGTGCCAAAGCCAACCAGCGTTACCGTACCGCCCTTCTTCAACGTGGTCTTGACGGCACCGATCAGGGCGTCGAGCGAACGGCCGGCGGCAGCCTTGGAGATATCGGCCTTGCTGGCGATGTGATCGATGAGTTCGGTTTTGTTCATTCAGGAGTACCCCTCACAAGGTATTGAGTCTGGCGAGGCCGTGCGGTTCATGGCTGTCATGCAGGGGACGCCACCAACTAAACGCAAGGCCCGGCAAACGACGAACAGACAGTGGATGGACTTTTTTCTTGCGCTGCAAAGCACAACTTTTAAACTGCTGCGCCGCTTAGGATTCGATGGCATAAATGCCTTCAAACCGTCAGCGACGCAGACGTGTATTAGGCCTTGGCGTAGAGCGGCTGTCAAGCGAAAACCTCACTACAACCCGCGCCAATACTAGCTTTTAGCCATTTTCGCAATAAACAAAAACGCGCATTTCGGGGTTTGCGCGACACCGAAAAAATCACTTCAAGCCTGAATCAAACATCGGCCCAGCGGCGCAGCAAATTGTGATAAATGCCGGTCAGTTGCACGATCGACGCATGTCCCGCCACGTCCTGATTCAAACGCTGGATGGCCACGTCCATGTCAAGCAACAATGCGCGCTGGCTGTCTTCGCGCACCAGGCTCTGCATCCAGAAAAACGAACTGATCCGCGCCCCACGCGTCACCGGATTCACCTTGTGCAGGCTGGTGCCGGGATACAGCACCATGTGTCCGGCAGGCAGCTTCACGGCGCGCGGCCCGTAGGTGTCGTCGATGACAAGCTCGCCGCCATCGTAGGATTCGGGGTCCGAGAAGAACAGCGTTGCCGATAGGTCGGTGCGCACGCGCTCGGCCGTGCCGGTGATGCCGCGCACCGCGTTGTCGACGTGATAGCCGAAGGCTTCGCCGCCTTCATAGCGATTGAACAGCGGGGGGAATATCTTGCGCGGCAAGGCGGCCGACATGAACAGGTTGTTGGCGGCCAACCGTTGCAGGATCAGGTTGCCCAGCTCTTGCGCCAAGGGATGCTGCTCGGGCAACTGGCGGTTGCGCTTGACCTCGGCGGACTGGTAGCCCGCCGTGACTTTGCCATCCACCCATTCCGAGGCGTCCAGCCGCTGGCGGATATCCGCCGCTTCTTGCGGCGTGAATACATCTGCGATCTGTATAAGCATGTGCCTGATCCTTTGCCGGATTATCCCTTCAGGCAACCATTAAGCGCCTGATCGAAATCAAACAGCAGGTCGGCTTCGTCCTCGATGCCGACGGAAACACGGATCAGGCTGTCGGCGATGCCCATTTGTTTGCGGCGCTCGGCACCCATCTCGTAATAGATGGTGTGCGCCGCGGGCAATGCCAGGCTGCGCGTGTCACCCAGGTGCGTGGCCATCAGCACGATGCGCAGGCGGTTCAGAAAATCAAAGCAGTCCACGCCATCGGCAAGCTCCACACCCAACAGGCCGCCAAAGCGCGCGCCGAACAACGCCGCTGCGCGCTCGTGCTGAGCGTGGCCGGCCAGACCGGGGTAATGAACCTTGGCCACGCCGGGATGCTCATCCAGAAAGCGGGCCAGCGCCAGCGCATTGGCGCAGTGCTTGGCCATGCGCAGCGCCAGCGTCTCGGCACCCACGGCGATGCGGTGCGCGGGCTCGGCCGCCAGCGTGCCGCCCATGTCGCGCAAGCCCTTTTTCTTGATCTGGGTCAGACCCCAGCTGGTGGACGGCCCCTTGCGATAGGCGTCGTAGATATTGGAATAGTTGGCCCAGTCGTACAGGCCCGTGTCCGTGACGGCGCCGCCCAGCGCGTTACCGTGGCCGCCGATGTACTTGGACAGCGAATTCATCACCAGCGATGCATGCACGGTGGACGGGCGAAACATCCAGGGCGACGTCAAGGTGTTATCGACGACGTAGACCAGATTTTTCTCGCGGCAGATTTCGCCGATGACCGCCAGGTCGGCCACTTGCGTGCCCGGGTTGGCGATCGTTTCGGTAAAGACCATGCGCGTGTTGGGCTGGATCGCGGCGCGCACTTGCTCGGCGTCTGTTGCATCGACGAAGGTGATTTCGACACCCAGCTCCAGCAGCGTGCCAAGCAGGCTGTTGGTGTTGCCGAACACAAACTGGCTGGACACCAGATGATCGCCGCGACGCAGCAAGGTCGTGAAAATGGCGGACAACGCCGCCATGCCGGTGGCGAAGCTAACGGTGCCCTTGCCGCCTTCCATGTGGTTGATCTTGGCTTCCAGCGCCGTGGTCGTGGGCGTGCCCTGGCGCGCATAGGTAAAGCCCGCCTTGCCCTGGAATACCGCCGCCAGCTCGCGCGCGTCGTCGTAGGCGAATTCCGACGAGGGATGCATCGGCTTGTGCACCGCTCCGTGCTCGACGGATTGTTGGCGGTCGGAATGGAGGATCGTGGTGGTAAAGCCGTTCTGGTGCATGATGGGCAGACGCGTAAAGGGAAGAGCTACAAGGTAGTCGGGTCGGACAAGGTCAGGCTTGACGCTGGCGCACGGTTTCGTACAGGCACACGGCGCTGGCCACGCTGACGTTCAGGCTTTCAACCGAACCCAACATGGGGATGTTGACGAGCTGGTCGCAGGTTTCGCGGGTCAGGCGTCGCATGCCCTCGCCTTCGGCGCCCATGACCCACGCCATCGGCTGGCGGGCGTCAATCTTGTGCATGCTGTCGATGGCCTGGTCATCGGTACCCACCAGCCACACGCCACGGTCTTTCAGGCTGCGCATGGTGCGCGCCAGGTTCGTGACCATCAGATAAGGCACGGTATCGGCCGCGCCGCACGCCACGCGCTGCACGGTGGCGTTCAAGCCGACGGCGCGGTCGCGCGGGGCAATCACGGCATGCACGCCCGCCGCATCGGCGGTGCGCAGGCAGGCGCCCAGATTGTGGGGGTCGGTCACGCCGTCCAGGATCAGCAGCAGCGGCGGGCCCTCGATAACGTCGAGCACTTCGTCCACATCCACCGCCAGTTGGCGCTCGTCGGCCAAGGCGACCACGCCCTGGTGCCGCGTTCCGCGCGACAGACCGTCCAGGCGTTCCATCGGCACGGGATGCACGCGGCGGCCCGCCTTTTCGGCCTGCTCGATGAACGTCTGCATGCGCTTGTCGCGCCGCGAGGCCTCGACATAGATTTCCTTGATTGAGTCGGGCGCGTGGCGCAGCCGCGCGACAACCGCGTGAAACCCGGCTAGAACTTGGGTCGACGCCATAGATGCAATACCTTTAGATAAACGAATACCCGCCCCAGAGGGGGCGGGCCACCGGACCAAGCCGGCCATCTGCGCAATGTTACCCCTTATGGCCGCGCCGCCCTACAGCGGGCGGGCCATAAAGGCGTCACAAAGCGCGTGTCAATGACGCTTGTGCGTCGCCTTTTTGGCGGGCGATGCGCGCTTGGACGCACGGGGCGGCTTGCCGGCCTTCTTGGCGTCGGCGCGGCGTTCCTTGGCGGTCTGGCCCTTCAGCGCGGCCGGCTTCGGGGCTGCCGCCTTCTTCACGCGGCGCACGGGCTCGTCGGGCCCACGGGCCGCCGCCTTGCGCAAGGCGTCGAAGCTGGTGCCCTGCACCAGGCGGAACTCAATGCGGCGCGCCTCGAGGTCGACGCGCGCCACCTGCACCTGGACCTTGTCGGTCAGGCGGTAGCGCATGCCGGTGCGCTCACCGCGCAACTCATGCAGACCATCATTGAACTGGAAGTATTCGCCGCCAAGCTCCGACACGTGCACCAGGCCTTCGACGTGCAAGGTATCCAGCGTGACGAAGATACCGAAGCTGGCCACGCCGGTGACGGTGCCGCTGAAGTCTTCGCCCACGCGTTCCTTGACGAACCAGCACTTGAGCCAGGCCTCGACGTCGCGCGATGCTTCGTCGGCGCGGCGCTCGGTGGCCGACAACACCAGGCCCATCTTTTCCCAGATGGCGTGCTCGTGTTCTTTCTGCGTGCGCCCGATGACGACCGCGTGGTCATCCAGGCTGGGCACATAGCGCTGGCCGGCCAGCAAGGCCTTGATGACGCGATGGGTCAGCAGGTCGGGATAGCGGCGAATGGGCGACGTAAAGTGGCTGTAGCCGGGGTAGGCCAAACCGAAGTGGCCCATGTTGTCAGGGCTGTAGACGGCCTGCTGCATCGAACGCAGGCACATCGACTGCAACAACTGGTAGTCGGGACGGCCGCGCACGGTATCAAGAAAATCACCGTAGTCCTTGGCCGTGGGCGTGTCGCCCCCGCCCAGCGACAAGCCCATCGTGCGCAGGAATTCGCGCAGCGATTGCAGGCGTTCCGGCGTGGGCCCTTCGTGGATGCGGTACAGGCCGGGATGCTTGCTGCGCGTCATGAAGTCGGCCGCGCAGGTGTTGGCGGCCAGCATGCATTCTTCGATCAGCTTGTGGGCGTCGTTGCGCACGGACGGAACGATCTGTTCGATACGGCCCAGTTCGTTGCAGACGATCTTGGTTTCAACGGTGTCGAAATCGATCGCGCCGCGCTTCTTGCGGCCTTGCACCAACAGCTGGAACAGTTCATACAGATGCTGCACATGCGGCATCACGTTGCGCATGGCGGCGGCGGCGGGGCCGCCCGGCTGCTGCAAGGCAGCCCAGATGTTCGTATACGTGGTGCGGGCATGCGAATGCATCACCGCGTTATAGAACTGGTAAGCGGTGACCGTGCCGGCCTTGGCACCCGTGGCCGGAATGACCATGTCGCAGACCAGCACCAGGCGGTCAACGTCGGGGTTCAGCGAGCACAGGCCGTTGGACAACGATTCGGGCAGCATCGGGATGACGCGGCGCGGAAAGTACACGCTGGTGCCGCGTTCGATGGCATCGTCGTCCAGGGCATCGCCGGGACGCACGTAATGGCTGACGTCGGCAATGGCGACCAACAGGCGCCAGCCCGGGCGCTTGCGCTGGCCGGTGCCAAGCTCGACGGGTTCGCAGTACACCGCATCGTCAAAGTCGCGTGCGTCTTCGCCGTCGATGGTGATCAGCGGCACGTCGCGCAGGTCGACGCGGTCTTTCAAGTCGGTTTTGCGCACCGTGTCGGGAATGCGCGCGGCCTGCTTGCGGGCAGCCTCCGAGAATTCGACGGGCACGTCGAACTTGCGCACGGCGATCTCGATTTCCATGCCGGGGTCGTCGATTTCGCCCAGCACCTCGGCCACGCGGCCCAGCGGCTGCGTATGACGCGTGGGCTGTTCCATGATTTCAACCGCAACCACCTGCCCATGTTGGGCGCCGTTGGTGTCGCTGGGCGGAATCAGGATGTCGTGCTTGATGCGTTGATCTTCGGGCACGACGATGGACAGGCCATGCTCGTGCAGAAAACGCCCCACCAGCTTATTGGTGCGGCGTTCAATGACTTCAACGATGGTGCCTTCCGGCTTGCCACGGTATTCGCCCGTGGGCTTGACCAGCACGCGGTCGCCATGCAGGACCTTGAGCATTTCGCGCGGCGACAGGAACAGGTCGGGGCCGCCGTCATCACGCAGCAGGAAACCGAAACCGTCGCGGTGACCCAGCACCTTGCCGGCGACAAAATCCAATTTGGTCGCCAGCAACAAAACGCCCTTGCGATTGGGCATCAACTGGCCGTCGCGTTCCATGGCGCCAAGACGGCGCTCGAAACCCACCATCGTCGCGGCTCGCTCGACGCCCATGCGTTCGGCCAGTTCCACCGGAGACAACGGCGAACCCGCGGCTCGCAGCGCGGTCAGAATGGCTTCACGGGACGGGACATCGGGATCGAAGTCCGGCGGCGCTTCGGGCAAGGGTGTTGATCTGTTGTTTTTCGATTCGTTATTCGATCGTTTTGCCAAAGCTGAAAGTTCCGTATATAATGCGCAGCTTCTGTGGTTCGCCCAAGGCTGAACACTGAAGCAGAAATGGTCAGAAGGGGTTGAAAACCAAAGCGGTTGCTAACCCCAGGTCGAAAGACCCATTGTAAAACCAAGTGCGCTCAGGACGCATGTTTTAGTTAAGTTTAGGTTAAGTCAGTATGTTGAAAACAACGTACACGCTTAATAGACCTAGACCTAAACCTCAAGCTAAAACAATGCAACTAGAGCGGCAGCGTATCACAGTGTTCTGACAAGCATGTCTCAGTGCCCAGGTGGCGGAATTGGTAGACGCGCACGGTTCAGGTCCGTGTGCCGCAAGGTGTGGAGGTTCGAGTCCTCTCCTGGGCACCACGGAATTTAAATCGGACTTGCTTGCCGACTACGGTCGCGAACAAGTCGGATAGTAAAAAGGCAGTAAAGACTGCCAAAGCAGTATCAGCAGTACTTGCAGTAAACCTGCTAGAGCTCATGGCTCTTACAGTGCCCAGGTGGCGGAATTGGTAGACGCGCACGGTTCAGGTCCGTGTGCCGAAAGGTGTGGAGGTTCGAGTCCTCTCCTGGGCACCACCCGCATAGATGACGAAGCCGCTTTGCGCGGATTCGATAGCAAGACAGAAAGCCCCGAACATCGGAAGATATTCGGGGCTTTTGCTTTGCTGCCGGTGTATTTGCCTGTTGCGGATTTAACGGCACGCCCGCTATTTCATTTTCGTTTCGGCTTTATGTCTTTGCTCGTCGACGTGGCTGGGGGGTTATCTCGTTAATCGCCACGCCGATATGCCGGCTTCGCGGTATTAATCCGCCTTCCCTTTTCATACGCGCCGGCTTAGCGCCACGGCACCTTGCGCTGCAAGTGATGGCGCGCATACAGGTCTTCACCCATGCCCTCGATCTGTCCGTCGATCAACGCCTCGAAGGGACGCAGCAATGCGTCGACTTTCATGGGCGCCTCAATGGCGTTCAAGGCGTGCGTGACGGCTTCGATGGTGGACAGCGCCCCGGCGATATCGGCGTGGCGCACGCGATAGCGCGTCACCAGGCCGGCGGGCAACATCACGCGCGGCAGCGCAGCCAGGTCGGGGTTGATATGCAGCAGCTTGCGCGCGTGCCCCCACGTGCCGTCGGGCACGATCAACTGAATCGGCTGGTCCAGGCCACGCCCATAACCAGGAGTCAGCACGTCTGCGGCAGGCCCCGGAAACAATAGGCGCGGCGTATAGCCGGGCTCGGCCCAATCGCTGGCGGTAAAACGTTCCCCCACCACGCGGCGCGCTCCGGTCAAGCCCAGCACGGCCAGCCGGGCCGTGTTCAAGGCATGGCGTGCTTCGCTTGGATGCTGAAGCACCACGACGCGGGTGCGGCATGACAAGGAAGGGATCAGCGCGCACAGGCAATGGGATTCCGGACGCAGGCAGCGCGTGCAAAGGGTACGTGACATGGGGCGACACTATAGCGAAAGCCGGCCGCGCAAGGCGTGCGAAAAAATCAAAAAAAGGCACGGCACCGGCTTGCACGCACAAAAGAAAGTGTGCATAATCTCGCTTCTCTGCTGCTGAACAAGAAACGACGCGCAAGCGACGCAACAAGTGAAGCACCAGCGCCCAGGTGGCGGAATTGGTAGACGCGCACGGTTCAGGTCCGTGTGCCGCAAGGTGTGGAGGTTCGAGTCCTCTCCTGGGCACCAATTATTACATCACGAGGTACCTGTCGTGATGCGCCAAGAAAAACCCCCGATCGTGAACACGACCGGGGTTTTTTCTTTTGCATGCGGCCGTTATCGCCGCATCAGCCATTGCACTACGCACCGCCCTACTTCAGCTCGCGCGTCATCACCACGTGCGGAATTCCGGCTTCGACGAACTCTTCGCCCTCGACGACAAAGCCGTGCGCCTGATAGAAGCCGGCGGCGTGGGTCTGCGCATGCAGCACCAGCATGCGATGCCCATCGCCATGGCCCTGTTCGATCAGGGCGTCCAGCAACAGCCCGCCCACGCCCATGCCCCGCGCCCGCTTCTGCACGGCCATGCGGCCGATGTGCCCGTCGGGCAACAAGCGCCCCGTGCCCATGGGCGTGCCGTCCGGCCCATACGCCACGGCGTGCACCGATAGCGCGTCGTCGTCATCCAGTTCGACCTCGGGCGGCACCTTTTGCTCGACGACAAATACCTCGTAGCGAACCGCACTGGCGTCTTCGCGCAGCCGGTCCCAGGTGCCCAACGCAATACGCACCGCTGATTTTTTTTGGGTCGACATCTTCATTTCCCTCGCGAGCGGCAATCAACAGGAAATATCCTACGCCGCATTCTCAACAGGGGATGATACCGGGACGAAAAGGGGTACGATCGCGGCTTGCCCCCGTTGCCCGCATCCAACATGACACCCGCCGCCGCCCCGACCTGGTTGAAAGCCGCGCCCGCGCTTTTTCTGTTGTTGTGGTCCAGCGGTTTCGTCGTGTTGAAAATTGGTCTGGCCTATGCCGACCCGCTGACGTTCCTGGCCGTGCGCTACGCCTGCGTGGTGGTGATTCTGGCTCCGTTCATGCTGGTGCTGCGCCCGGCGCTGCCCCGCGGGGCGCGCGCCTGGGGGCATCTGGCGATGGTGGGCCTGCTGCTGCAAGCCGGCTATTTTTGCTGCACCTATCTATCGCTGAAATTGGGCATGTCGGCCGGCGGGCTGGCCCTGATCGCGTCATTGCAACCCATTTTGATCGGCCTGCTGGCCCCGTTGATCGCTCACGAGCGCGTCGATGCGCGGCGCTGGGCGGGCCTGGGGCTGGGCGTGGCGGGCGCGGTGCTGGTAATCGTGGCCAAGGCGTCCATCGACGTGCTGGCGCCACTTGGGCTGCTGTTCGCCGTGGGCGCGCTGCTTTGCATTACCAGCGGCACGCTTTACGAAAAGCGTTTTGGCGTGGCCACGCATCCGGTCACGTCCAACCTGCTGCAATACGCCGTCGGCCTGGCGGTGACCGCGCCGCTGGCGTTCTGGCTGGAACCCATGCGCATCGAATGGACCGGTCCGCTGCTTGCCGCGTTGGCTTATCTGGTGGTGGGCAATTCGCTGGTCGCCATCACCTTGTTGTTGACCATGATCCGCCACGGCGAAGCGTCCCGCGTGTCCGCCCTTTTCTTCATGGTGCCGCCCTGCACCGCCGTTTTTGCGTTGCTGGCCCTGGGCGAACCGATACCCGTATTGGCGTGGCCCGGCATGGCGCTGGCCGCATTGGGCATCCTGCTGGTCACCCGCAGCCCGCGCGCGCGCCAAGTAGAATGAGCGCCTTCCCGCGCCTGCCCCCGCCACCCACACCCCACCGATGAACGCCGTCATTACCGCCGCCCTGCCGGTCTTTGCGCTGATCCTGACCGGCTGGCTTGCCGCTCGCGGCAAGGTGCTGGGGCCCGGCGCCACCGACGCGCTGAACCGCTATGTCGTCTACCTGTCGTTGCCGGCGCTGCTGTTTCGCGCAATGACGCAGGTGGACCTGACGCACATGGCGCATTGGGGTTTTGTCGCCGCCTTCGCGGGCGGCATCGCCGTTACCTTCCTGGTGTCTTTCCTGCCTGGCCGTGGCGGACGCCGCGCACTGACTGACCGCAGCATCGAAGGCCTGGCCGCGTCGTATGCGAATGCGGGCTACATGGGCATTCCGTTGTGCGTGGCGCTGTTCGGCGCGGAAAGCCTGGCGCCGGCCGCCTTCACCACCCTGCTGACCGCCAGCGTGCTGTTCGGCTTTGCCATCGCGCTGATCGAGTTCGACCGGCAACAAGCCCCCAACCCCGCCGCCACGCTGTTGAAGGTGGGCCGTGCCTTGATGCGCAACCCCTTGCTGGCCGCGCCTATCCTCGGGCTGGCATGGGCCGCCACCGGCCTGGCCCTGCCCGAAGGCATCGACCGCTACGTGGCGCTGCTGGGCGCGTCCGCCAGTCCGTGCGCGCTGGTCACCATCGGCCTGTTCCTGGCGCAGACCGAAACTGCCACGGCCGGCCCCGGCGTGCTGCGCCTGGTGACCGGCAAGCTGCTGCTGCAACCGGCCGTCACCGCGGTGCTGGCCTTTTATGTTTTTTCGATGCCGCCGCTGTGGGCATGGACGGCCGTGCTGATGAGCGCGCTGCCCATCGGCACCGGCCCCTTCATGCTGGCCAAGATGTACGGGCGCGATGCCCGCCTGACTTCGCGCGCCATTCTGGTTTCCACCGTAGCCTCCGTGCTGACCGTCAGCCTGCTGGTCGCCTGGATCAGCGCCCACCCCATTTCCTGATTGATCGTCATGCTGCTTGCCGCCGCCATCTTCGTTCTAACCATCACCCTGGTCATCTGGCAGCCGAAAGGCTTGTCCATCGGCTGGAGCGCCGTCATCGGCGCCGGCCTGGCGCTGGCCACGGGCGTAGTGCACCTGGCCGATATCGCTGACGTCTGGCGCATCGTCTGGAACGCCACCGCCACCTTTATCGCCATCATCGTCACCAGCCTGATCCTGGACGAAGCCGGCTTCTTCGAATGGTCGGCCTTGCACGTCGCGCGTTGGGGCGGCGGGCGGGGACGGCTGCTGTTCGTGTTGATCGTGCTGCTGGGCGCCGCGGTGTCCGCGCTGTTCGCCAATGACGGCGCGGCGCTGATCCTGACGCCTATCGTCATGGAAATGCTGCTTGCGCTGGGCTTCGGGCCGGGCGCCTCACTGGCCTTTGTGATGGCCGCGGGGTTCATTGCCGACACCGGCAGCATCGCGCTCATTGTGTCGAATCTGGTGAACATCGTGTCGGCCGACTTCTTCGGCATCGGCTTTGGCGAATATGCGTCGGTGATGCTGCCCGTCAACCTGATGGCCGTGGGCTCCACGCTGGTGGTGCTGCTGCTGTTTTTCCGCAAGAGCATTCCGCCACGCTACGACGTCAGCCAATTGCCCAGCCCCGCGTCCGCCATTCGCGACCCCATCACCTTTCGCGCGGGCTGGATCGTGCTGGCCTTGTTGCTTGCGGGCTTCTTCGTGCTGGAACCCATGGGCATCCCGGTCAGCGCCATCGCTGCGGCCGGTGCGCTGGGCCTGCTGGTCATCGCCGGCCGCCAGCACATCGTGGGCACGCGCAAGATCATGCGCGAGGCGCCCTGGCACATCGTGATTTTTTCGTTGGGCATGTACCTGGTCGTGTACGGCCTGCGCAACGCCGGCCTGACCGCGCACCTGGCCCAGGTGCTGGACCGCTGCGCTGAATACGGGCTGTGGGGCGCCGCAATGGGCACGGGCCTGATCACCGCGTTCCTGTCGTCGGTCATGAACAACCTGCCCACGGTGCTGGTGGGCGCGCTGTCCATTGCGGACACCAGCGCCACGGGTCCGCTGAAAGACGCCATGATCTACGCCAACATCATCGGCAGCGACCTGGGCCCGAAGATCACCCCGATCGGCAGCCTGGCAACGCTGCTGTGGCTGCACGTGCTGGCGCGCAAAGGGCTGCGGATCACGTGGGGGTATTACTTCAAGGTGGGCATTGTGCTGACGTTGCCGGTGCTGCTGCTGACGCTGGCCGCGCTGGTGTGGCGGCTGCAATAGCGCACAAATTTGCCCGCGGCGCTTAATAACTTTTAGTTATTATCCAAGCATAAATTGATGGTTTGAGCCATTAGAGCGCCGCCGTAAACTTTCAAGCATCTCCACGGGCGCCCCTACACGCGCCCGTTTGCTTTGAACCGATTCGATCCCACCGGGATGCCCCATGAGTTCCAACGCCTCGACCTTGCCCCTGCCCTCGGCCCTGCCGCCCCTGCACATCAACCGCAAGCCCTTGTGGGTCGCACTGCTGCTGTTGCTGGCCGGCGCGCTCTATCTGCTTCAAACCGTCAGCTGGCGCCAGGGTGCGCTGTGGGTGATCGGCGCGTTGCTGGGCGTCACGCTGTATCACGCGTCTTTCGGCTTCACGCAGGCCTGGCGCGTGTTCGTGTCCGACCGACGCGGCGCGGGCCTGCGCGCACAAATGTTCATGCTGGGCGTGGGCGTGCTGCTGTTCTTCCCGTTCCTGGCCGCCGGCACACTCTTCGGCCAGCCCGTCACGGGCTTCGTATCGCCCCCCGGCGTGTCCGTGGTGCTGGGCGCGTTCCTGTTCGGCATCGGCATGCAGCTGGGCGGCGGTTGTGCGTCCGGCACGCTGTTCGCGGTGGGCGGCGGCAACACGCGCATGCTGGTCACGCTGCTGTTCTTCATCGTGGGCTCGGTCATTGCCACGGCCAATTTCAGCTGGTGGTCGACACTGCCCGCATTGGCGCCCACATCGCTGATCAAGACCTGGGGCCTGGCACCCGCGTTGATGGCCAACCTGGTGGTGTTTGCATTGATTGCCTGGGGCGCCACCGCGCTTGAAAAGCGTCGCCACGGCCATGTGATTTCCTTCGCTTCGCGCACCGCGCGCCCCGTTTCCCTGCTGCAAGGCCCGTGGCCGCTGATCTGGGGCGGCGTTGCGCTGGTTGTGCTGAACTTCGCCACGCTGGCGCTGGCCGGCCGCCCCTGGGGCATCACGTCCGCCTTTGCCTTGTGGGGCGCCAAAGCCTTGAATGCCGTCAGCGGCGATGTGGCCAGCTGGACGTACTGGAGCAAGCAGCCGTCGCTGGGCGCGCCGTTGCGCCAGGACGTCACCACCGTGATGGACATCGGCCTGATGCTTGGCGCCTTGGCGGCCGCCAGCGCCGCCGGTAAATTTGCCCCCGTCTGGAAGGTGCCCGCGCGCTCGCTCGCCGGCGCCATCATCGGCGGCCTGCTGCTGGGCTATGGCGCTCGCCTGGCTTTCGGCTGCAACATCGGCGCGTACTTCAGCGGCATTCTGTCGGGCAGCCTGCATGCCTGGCTGTGGCTGCCGGCCGCCTTCGCGGGCAGCGCACTGGGCGTGCGCCTGCGCCCCGCCTTCGGCCTGGCCGTCGAGAAAACGCCACCGGCATCCAGCTGCTGATAGCCCGCCGCTGAAAAACTGTGTTCCACGAATCGCCCCCTTTTCAGGGGGCTTTTCTTATTTTGGCCGCGCCGGCTGGTGTATGGTGGCGTCACTTGCGCACCCCGGAGAGAACATGAGCTGGATGCTTGGCCGTTACACGGCCTTTTTATTGACCCTGGCCGGCGCTGCCGTCACCGCCGTCCTGGCGGCTACGGATTCGCTGTGGTGGCTATGGGCTGCCGTTCCGCTGGCGATGCTGGGCGCGCTTGGCGTCTACGACCTGATCCAGACGCGCCACGCCATCCGGCGCAACTATCCCGTGATCGGTAACCTGCGCTTTCTGTTCGAGTTCATCCGGCCCGAGATCCGCCAGTATTTCCTGGAAGACGACACGCAGGCCGCGCCTTTCTCGCGCGCGCAGCGTTCCATTGTTTATCAGCGCGCCAAGCGCGAAATCGACAAGCGGCCCTTCGGCACGCAGGAAGACGTATACGGCGACCGCTACGAATGGATCAACCATTCCATGTCGCCCTCGCACATCAATGACACGGACTTTCGCGTCACGGTGGGCGGCCCGGACTGCACGCAGCCCTATTCCATGTCCGCCTTCAACGTGTCGGCAATGAGTTTTGGCGCCCTGTCCGCGAATGCGGTGCTGGCCTTGAACGAAGGCGCGCGCCAAGGGGATTTTGCGCATGACACCGGCGAAGGCGGAATCAGCCGCTACCATCGCCAGCCGGGTGGCAGCCTGGTGTGGAACATTGGCTCGGGTTACTTCGGATGCCGCGACGAACAAGGGGCGTTTTCCGAAGAAGCTTTCATCAAGAACGCCTGTACGCCGCAGGTGAAGATGATTGAAATCAAGCTGTCGCAGGGCGCCAAGCCGGGCCATGGCGGCATCTTGCCCGCCGGCAAGGTCACGCCGGAAATTGCCGAGGCGCGCGGCGTGGCCGCGTGGCAGGACTGCAATTCCCCAGCCAGCCATTCGGCTTTCGACACGCCTATCGGCTTGATGAAATTCGTGGCGCGGCTGCGCGAATTGTCCGGCGGCAAACCGGTGGGATTCAAGTTCTGCGTGGGCCACCCGTGGGAATGGTTCGCCATCGTCAAGGCCATGCTGGAAACCGACATTACGCCGGACTTCATCGTAGTGGACGGCGCGGAAGGCGGCACGGGCGCGGCGCCGGTCGAATTCGTGGACCACGTGGGCACGCCGCTGCGCGAAGCGTTGCGCCTGGTGCACAACACCTTGATCGGCGTGAACCTGCGCGACCGCATCAAGATCGGCGCATCCGGAAAGATCATTACGGCCTTCGACATGGCACGCGTCATGGCCATGGGCGCCGACTGGTGCAATGCGGCTCGCGGCTTCATGTTTGCCATTGGCTGCATCCAGGCCCAGGCATGCCACACCGGCAAATGCCCCACCGGCGTCACCACGCAAGACCCGTTGCGGCAACGTGCGCTGGTAGTGCCTGACAAGGCCCAGCGCGTGGCCAACTTCCATCGCAATACGCTGCACGCGCTGGCCGAACTTCTGGCAGCGGCGGGCCTGACGCACCCGGGCCAGCTGCGCCCGCATCACATCGCGCGCCGCATTTCGTCCAGCGAAATCCGCTTGTTGTCGGCACTGTTTCCGGAGTTGGCGCCGGGTGAACTGCTGCGAGGCGAGTTCCGGCATCAGGTGTTCCGCGTGGGCTGGGCCATGGCCCAGGCGCAATCGTTCCAACCCACGCAAGACATCACCACGGCGTTGGCCGAGCACCGCGCGTAGCCGCGCGGCGCTGACCGCGTGGGCGGCTCAGTGTTCGAACGCGGGCGCTACAGCCAGCGTTCGAACATCCGCGAAAAGAACTCCATGAACCGGTCGTCCACGCCACGCCGGCGCCACGTTTCTTTGGTGATGGGCACGGAATCGGCAACATCGCGCTGGAACAGCGCTTCCATTTCGCCGGCGAATTCCGGGCCCAGCACGACCGCATTGATTTCGTAGTTCAACGCAAAACTGCGCCAGTCCATATTGCTGGACCCCACCGTGGACCAGACGCCGTCCACCACCGCCGTCTTGGCATGCAGCAAGGCATCGCGCCGCTCGTAGAGTTTGACGCCGGCTTCCAGCAGATCGGTGTAATGCGAGCGGCCGGCGTTAAAGACCAGCGACGAATCACTGAAGCCCGGCAACACCAACACCACATCGACACCGCGCCGCGCGGCCGCAGACAACACCTCGATGAAGGCCGGGTCAGGCACAAAGTACGCCATCGTGATGTGGATCGATTTCTGCGCGCTTTCAAACGCCGACATCAGCGTCAGATAGACGGTATAGCCGTCGCTGCGATCAGGTTGATTCGCCAGGATGCGCACGGTGGTCGATCCCATCGGCGGTGCGACATGCGTGCCGCCGCCCTTGATCGGTTCATCCGATTGCGACGCCCACCCGGCTTGAATCACCTGTTCCAACTGAGCCACGGCCGGCCCTTCGATGCGCAGGTGCGTATCGCGCCATGGCGCGGCCTTGGCGTCGCCCTTGGCCTTGGGGCCGTCCTGCTTTGCGTCGTCCGGCTTGGCATCGGTTTCTTTTTTGCCGGCGCCGCTGCCTGAGCCACCATTGGATCCGCTACCCGAAGCGGCACCGGACCCGCCGCCCGACCCGGGGCTGGAGCCCGAGGCGGACCCGGGCGACGATTCATAGACGCTGCTGACGTTGATGCCGCCCAGGTAGCCGACCTTGCCGTCCACCACCAGCACCTTGCGGTGATTACGCTGGTTTGGCGACCACCCCGCGCGCGCGGCCACCGGGTTGACGGGGTTGAACACCGCCACTTGAACGCCCGCGTCGCGCAAGCGTTGAAACAAGGCGTCGGGCGTCTTGATGGTGCCCACCGCGTCGACCATCAATGACACTTCGGCGCCGCGGTTGCGCGCGGCGATCAGCGCTTGCGCGAAGCGTGCGCCTTCGGCGTCGTCTTCAAAGATATAGGTTTCCATGTGCACATAGCGGCGCGCCTGTGCAATGGACTTCAGCATCGCCTGATAGGTGGTAGGCCCGTCGGCAAGCAATTTCACTTGGTTGCCGGGCGACAGCGGCGCGCCGCTGACAGCCTGCTCGACCGCCAGGTGCCGCGCCAGGAAATCGTCTTTCGGCGTGTTGGGGTCGGCAACAATGCCCTGCCCGCGCCGATAACTTTCGCGCGCCGCTTCGGCCGACAGCCCAGCCTGTTCTTTACGGGCCTGGCGTTCGTCGGCGTCCGGCACGCGGGCGCAGGCCGCAAGCAGCGTGGCCGCGCAAGCCAGCACCAATGCGTGGGCCCAACGGCGCGCGCC
>NZ_JBLVOL010000043.1:19061-22446 GCF_053543755.1 Achromobacter semiaridum
GGCGCGCCCGGCGCGCGTACTACCCGGCCCAAGGCCGGTGGTGGTCTCATGGCGACCGCGGCTTAACGCCGGCCGCTGGCCACCAGGCAGCCCAGCAAGGCGCCTACCAATGCCGCCACGCCCACCGACTTCCAGGCGTGCTCGTGCACGTATTCATCGGCGTACGCCTTGGCGCGATAAGCACGTTCGCGTGCAGCGCCTTCCCAGTCACCCGCATGGTGGCGGGCTTCGGCAAGTTGCGACTTCAGCCGAGCACGGGCGGATTCAATCTCGGAGCCCGTATAAGAAGCCGTCGAACGCAAGAGGTCCTCGGTTCCAGAGAGCAGATCGCGGAAGCTATCGTTGACCCGGTCACGGTGCAGAGCCATCTCGGCGCGTTGGTGCTTTCGATTCATAGTCGCTCCTTTGAAGATTGGGGTCGCAAGGGTGGAAGGCTACGCCGCGTTGTCGCAACGTCAACGACGCCACCCCGTTGACCATGTCCCCATTGTGCCGATCATTTCGCGTCGCCGCTCCAGCTTTCGCAACCAGCCGTAATCCGATATTTCAGCGGCCCGAAACTTGCTGTAGGGCTACCGCGAAGCGCCGGGCATGCGGCATCCCCGATTCGGCCCGCTGCTTCGATTTCGTAAAAGTCCATTGCATTCAGCGGCTTAGCGCTTGACACCGCAGCCCCCCTGGCCGCCACAATAACCCCCTTGCAATGCGCTTCAACTGCCTCAAAAAAGGAATGAACGCATGGTTTCCCCTTCCGCAATGCTTGCCCCCGCAGCGCCGTCTTTCGTGGCGCACGAGGCCCAGGCCACCCGTTCCGAACAGGCAGAGCTGCGGGACGGCCTGCTGGACGATCCGGCGCATATCGATCCCAAGTTTCTGTACGACGCGCTGGGCTCGTCGCTGTTCACGGCCATTACCCAACTGCCCGAGTACTACCCGACGCGCTGCGAAGCCGAGATTTTTCAACATCACGCGCAGGACATCGCCCGCCACATCGGGCCGGTGCAATCAATGATCGACCTGGGCGCGGGCGATTGCGTCAAGGCCGAGCGCCTGTTCGCGCGCTTGCGCCCCAAGCACTACATCCCCATCGATATCTCGGCCGACTATCTTCAAGCCGCCGTGGAACGCCTGTGCTTGTCGTACCCCGACCTGGAGGTGGCCCCGGTCGGGCAGGATTTTTCACAAATTCTTGCGCTACCGGCGGGCGTTCCCGCAGCGCAGCGCCTGTTCTTCTATCCCGGTTCCAGCATCGGCAACCTGAATCCCGATGATGCGCTTGCCATGCTCAAGCGCATCCGGGCGCAATGCGCCGGCGGCGGACTGCTGGTGGGCGTGGACCGGGTCAAGCCCAAGCAGGTGCTTGAGCCCGCTTATGACGATGCGCTGCACTTGACCGCGGCGTTCAACCTTAATTTGCTGCGGCATGTGAACAGCGTGCTGGACAGCGATTTCGACGTGGCCGACTGGCGCCACGTCGCCTTGTTCAACAGCGCCCGGTCCCGTGTGGAAATGCATCTGGAAGCGCTACGCGCGGTGCGTGTGTCATGGCCCGGCGGTCAGCGCGAATTTCGGGCGGGTGAACGCATCCACACCGAAAATTCCTACAAATTCACGCCGCAAGCGTTCTCGGACCTGCTGCAACGCGCGGGCTTTGGCGACATTGCCCATTGGTCGGATTCGCGCGGCTGGTTTTCGGTTTTCAGCGCCCGTGCATGACGCGGGCAGTTCATCAACGCCACTGGAGGATCGCCATGGAACCTGCCTGCCTGCTGACTCACCCCGCCACCGGACCCTACGCAAGCGGGCAGGCCGGCCAGCATGACCGCTACGACGCGGTGCGGTCCACCAGCACCGCGCTTGCGGCGCCGCTCAGCCCTGAAGACTGCCAGGTGCAGTCCATGCCGGACTGTAGCCCCGTCAAGTGGCACCTGGCGCATACCACGTGGTTCTTCGAGACCTTTCTGCTAACGCATTTCCACCCGGCCTACAGCGTGTTTCACCCGCAGTACCGGATGCTGTTCAATTCCTACTACAACGCCATCGGCGCCAAGCATCCGCGACCGCAGCGGGGGCTGCTGTCGCGCCCAGCCCTGTCCGAAGTCCAGCAATATCGCCAGCATGTCGATGCGGCCATGCACGACCTGATCTCGCGGCTGGGTGGCAATGACCCGGCGTTTGATTCGCTGCTTGACCTGGGCTTGAACCATGAACAGCAACATCAGGAACTGATCCTGACGGACCTGAAACACATGCTGTCCTTCAACCCGCTCAAGCCCGCGTACGTGGCGCCGGGCTCGCCCGCACTGCCACCGGCCACGCCGGCCGGTTGGACACGCTATGGCGGTGGCATCACGCGCATTGGCCACGACGGCCGAGGTTTCGGTTTTGATAACGAAGGCCCGGCGCATGAAGTCTTGTTGGGGCCTTACTACCTGGCCGACCGCCTGGTCACCCAACACGAGTTCCTGGAATTCATCCGCGACGGCGGCTACAAGCGGCCCGAATTGTGGCTATCGGCCGGTTGGGACCGCGTGTGCGCCGAGGGCTGGCGCGCACCACTTTACTGGCAAGGCCAACGCGACGACTGGCAGGTGTTCACGCTACGCGGCCTGCGGGAAGTGGAATTGCAGGCGCCCGTCACGCACGTCAGCTATTACGAAGCCGACGCCTATGCGCGCTGGGCCCGCGTGCGCCTGCCGCGCGAAGCGGAATGGGAACACGCCGCGCGCCAGCAAACCGACCCGGTATTTCCGGGCCGCGCCAACATGCTGGAAAACGGCCACCTGGACCCGCGTCCCGCCCCCGCCCGCAATGCGTCCGGCGGACCGGTTCAGCTCTTTGGCGACACCTGGGAATGGACGGCAAGTTCGTACGACGCCTATCCCGGCTACAAGCCCGATGCGGGCGCGGTCGGCGAATACAACGGCAAGTTCATGTGCAACCAATACGTGTTGCGCGGCGGCTCGTGCGTGACGCCACGCGTCCACGTCCGGGCCAGCTACCGCAACTTTTTTCCACCGGAAGCACGCTGGCAATTTTCGGGCATTCGGCTGGCGAGGGATGCGTGACGCGAGTTGCTGATGTATAGCTTGCCGCCCGCTTGCACGCGAAAAAAGTTTTATGCTAGAATTTCGTTCTTCGTTGATCAGCGACACGGATTTGGAAACAAACCGGGCACTGAAAAGCGAAGAAAGCAGGAAAGAAGTTGGCGCATTAGCTCAGCCGGTTAGAGCGACGGAATCATAATCCGCAGGTCCCCTGTTCGAATCAGGGATGCGCCACCAGAATTTAAAAAGGCCCTCACTTCGGTGAGGGCCTTTTGCATTGCGGGTATGGGTATGGGTATGGGTATGGGTATGGGTATGGGTATGGGTATGGGTATGGG
>NZ_JBLVOL010000043.1:22549-30646 GCF_053543755.1 Achromobacter semiaridum
TTGGGGGCGGGGGCGGTGCCGGGGCTGAAGGCTGAAGCACTGCCCCGGCACAAAATACGCCAAAAATACGCCGAAAATACGCGCGGATCGTCCCCGGGCGCTTCTGCCCACTCCTGCTTTTTTACAGCTTACGCAGCGTATCGCGACGCTTGCCGCCCCAGGTTGCAGCCAGGCTGGCAACGAAGGCGCCGATCAGCATTGATGCGAAACCCCACAGCGCGAACGCGGCGGCAGCCTTGCGCGCCTTGTCGGCAGCTTCCTTGGCCTTCTGCTTGGCGTCTTCGGCGGCCTTCTTGGCGTTCGCGATGGTCTGCTCGACACGACGCTGCGCCACGGCCGGCTCCTGACCGGTTTGTGCGGCCACAACCTTTGCCACGTAGTCGCGGTCCTCGGGCGTCATGTCACCACGCGCCAGGCTCATGGCCACGATGCGGCCCACTTCCGTGCGGGCGGCGTTTCGGTCGCCGGCCGCTTCGGGCCGGTCCGAACGCAGCAACGTATCGGTGAAGTAGTCCGTTGCGCGGTCCATGCCTCCGCCGCTGGCGCCAGCCGCTGCCGTAGCAGTAACCGCCGTGCCTGCACCGGCCGCTACCGACGCGCCCGCCTTGGCCGCGCCGGCCGCCAGCGTGGCAATGGCCGAACCCAGCAACGCCGCGCTGACAACCGCGCTCAGGGCCCACACCAGGAAGCCGTGTGCCGTATCGCGGAAATAGATCTCGTCGGAATGCACGTCGACCCACTTGGTGCGCAGCCTACCGGCGACGTAGCCGCCGATACCGTAAGACACGATCTGCGTGAACAGCATCCACGCAATGATGCTGATGCCCACGGCGGGCGCCGACATGCCCTCATCGCCCCACGGCGACACAGACAGGAAGCCCAGGCCGGTACCCCCGGCAAACAAGGCCAATGACAGCGCCGCGGCGATCACGGCACCCGCGAACACCGCGGCCCAGGACACCGCTGATATCGCCGACTCGCGTGGCGGCACGGCGCCGTAGGGTTGGCTCAAAGATGATGCGTTTTCCATGGTGATTCCTTGTTCATTGTTATTTCACGCCGGCTGCGTGCAACGCCGCACCGACGCCGATGCACGAGACGGCCAACCGGCATCAATGCCAGAAAAGCGCCAGCAAAATGATGATGGGAATAGGCACGCCAAGCAGCCAAAGCAAAATGGAACGCATGACAGACTCCTTTCAGGGTTATCGGAAAAAGCGGACGTGGCGCTCAGGCCAGGTCTATCGCGCCGGGCATGCGGGGGTCCGGCGCGGGCGGGGTCGGATCCTGTAGCGGCGGATCATCCGCGGGCTGATTCGGATCCGGCAGGGGATCATCGGGCGGCAGGTTGCCGGGCAACGACGGGTCATCCGGCGGCAGATCGTCCGGCAAGCCGGGCTCTCGATGCGGGGACTGGGACATGATCGGTTCTCCTCTGCGGCGCAAAGCGCACCGCCTTGCCCTTCAGCAAGCGGCGTTCCTGAATCCGGCAACCACCCGCCACCAGCCGCCGCGCCCGCCCTTCCCCGCCCTTCCACCCCGCTCTTCTATCCGGCGCTGGCATCCGGCGCTTGCATTCGGCGCTTCTATTCGCGACGCCCGCAAAAAAGCCCTCAACGAGGGCTTTTAATCGTTCAAGGGCGACACGACTTTATGGCTTGGATTTGCCATCACGGCTGATCGCCACCGCATTATTGCCGTCTTTACCCAGGATTTTCATGATCGCGGCCTTGCCGGCAACCGAAGCTTCATCCTGGCTGCCATAGCGCCTTTCGGAATAATTGGTGCTGTGCACATTGCCGGTTTCGGGATCCAGCAACGTGATGATCCAGGCAAATTCGCCCGGCATCAGCTGCCTGACTTGAAGCGTGGCACGCGTGCCAGGGCGCAATCGGTTCGGCATGTTGCCGCCTTTTCCAGGATGAGACGCCGCCATCGTAGCGCAAACCGCCGGGGCATGAAGCCCCTGGCGTACACCGTTTGAATTGCTGCGACCGCACACAAAATCATGCTGCGCACTGCGCGGCAAAAACGCCACACCGACATGCGAGCGCTAGGAAAACCCTAGGGCCAAGTCCGCAAATACAGGCGCACAATCAGCTCAAACATACAGACCGTAAAACACGGCGCCGAATCCCTTTAATCAGGCGAGGACGGAGACAACATGACTTACGTAGCAGTGGTAATGAGCTGTTTGATGGTTATGGGTATCGTCGGATTAGTGGTTCAAACGATTCGAAGCGCGGGCCCCGAGCCCTGGCTGAAGATATCGGCGGCGATCGTCAGTTCAACGTTTGCATCGCTGTTGCTTATCCCGTTGGGATACGCGGTGGCGCAGTCCATGCTGATCGACTGATCGCGTTTCATGATCGGTAATTGCCGCCCCGGGCTACACGCCCCGAGCGGCTTTGCTTTTCGTTGCTGCCCAACACAACAAAGAACCTGCTGTGACCATCGCCACTCCTTGCCAGAATGACGCGGTCAAGCGGGTAGACAGCCACACGGCCGCGAAAAAGGTGGACAGCACCGGCGTGAAATAAGACGCCGTCGCTAGCAAGGTCAGATTGCCGTTCAATATGCCCACGTTCCAAAGTGCGTAGCCGGCAGCCATCGCAGCGCCGGTAATACCTAATTCCAGCGCGGCCGGCCCGGCGAACACCAACGGCGGTTCGGCGCTGAAACCGTACTTTGCCCACAAGGCAGCCGCGGTCAGCATGAAAAACAAGGTCACGCCATTTTTACCGTCGGCATAGCGTTTGGTCACGTTGCAATACACGGCCCAGATAATGGCGCCGCCCAATGCCAATCCATAACTCAGGGGGTTGCTGGAAATGTTTGCCAGGGTGCGTTCCCAAGACAGGCTTGACCCGCCCACGACCCACACGATGCCGCACACCGACAGCAATATGCCCGGCACTACCCAGGCATTGGCACGCTGCCCATTCATGACGATGGCAAACAGCACGGTCAGGCAAGGCCAAAGGTAATTGACGATGCCCAGTTCGATGGCCTGGGGGCGGTCCAGCGCGAAGCCCAGGGATAGCGACAGGCAGATCTCGTAAGCAACGAACAGCAAGCTGCCCATCCAGAGATAACGCCGCGGAAAACTCCGTAACGTCGGAAACCCGAGCAGACACACAAGGAAGGCTGAACCTACCGTATAAATGAGCGCGGCGCCCCCGATGGCGCCGAAATTCTCACTGACGCCGCGAATCAAGCCGACGACCGTGCCCCACAGCAGGATCGCCAGCAGACCGAAAAATGTGGCCGTATTCCGGCCGGGAGAGAATCGCATTACCGTTTCCGCTAATTTTCTGAATGCCCCTCGATTGGCGCCCGAGCGGCGGCAGGCGGGCAGTGTAGCGAAAACCAATCGTTATCGTAGTGACCAACCGGGGCGGCCAGCGCCGCGCCGGGATACGCGACAGACCCACTGAAACACCAAACAAGAGGGAGTATCAGCCGCATGGCCATTTCCATACGCAGATTGAGCGATGTGCTAGCCAGCACGGAGTCAGGCCGGCTCTACCGGATCGAAGTTTTCTTGCAAGCGGACGACCCTGGCCCGTCGGCCGCACCCCTGCTTGCGACGTCCCGGTACATCCTCAGGACTTCTGAAGGAGAAGGCGTGATCGCCCTGGGCGAGCGGCGATATCGGTTGAGTTCCGGCGAGGTCCTGACGGCGCTGGCGCCCCAGCAGCCTCCGCGACCCGACGCCTGAACCGCCAGGCGCACCGCGCTAGCGATCCCACGCCACCCGCCGCTTGCCTTCGCCCTTTGCCTTGTAGAGCGCGACATCGGCGCGCTCGAGCAACTGCAACATCGTAATGCCGGAGTCGGGATAGACGGCGATACCCACGCTTGCCGACACGCCGACGCTGATGCCCGGATAAGGCAAAGACAAGCTATCGACCAGCGCCTCTGCCACGGATTGCGCCTGTTCTCGGCCCACGCCCATCAGCAGCACCGCAAATTCATCGCCGCCCAGCCTGGCTGCCACGTCCGATACACGGATCGCGCGCGCCATGCGGTCGGCGGCCTCTTTCAAGACGGTATCGCCCGCCGCATGGCCGTGCAGATCGTTGACCGCCTTGAAGCCGTCCAGGTCGATAGCCAGGATGGCGAAGGATTCGCCGCTGCGCTGCGCCACGGACAATTCACGCAGCACGAGCTCGCCGAACAGCACCCGATTGCACAGGCCGGTCAGCGGGTCGTAGTGTGCCAGGTGCTGCGCGTGCGCCAGCATGCGCGAGGCCTGCAACAACGCCGTGCCGACTTCCTCTGCCTCTTTGACGCTTGTGCCCGCCAGCTCGACAGTGCGCCCTTCCCCCAACGCCAACGCCGGCCCGACCAGGCCCTGCACCGCCGACGTCAAGCGGCTGGCCAGGCGCAACGCCAGCCACAGCCCCAGGCCGAATGCGACCAGGGTGCCCAGGGCGAGCCAGGCAATGGACCGGTACAAATCCGTTGTGACCAGGCTCATGGGCGCGCCCGCCGCCACCGTCCAGCCCGACAACATCGAACGACTGAACGCCGTGTAGACCGGCGTGCCTTCCTTGGTGATGGATTCGAACGCGCCTTCGCCTTCCTGCTGCACGGCCTGCGCCAGCGCAGGCACGGCTTTCTGGCCGACGAACTTCGTACCATCGCGGGTGCGGGCAATGATCGTTCCCGAACCGTCCAGCACCGCCGCCACCCAGCCTTCGGGCAAGGCGCGCCGGGCCAGTGCGTTGCCGATACGGTCTGGGGACAAGCCCACGTTCAGGCTGTAGATGACATTGTCGGCACGCACCACCGGCACACCCAGCGCGATCGTCGGCTTCTTGCTGACACCGCCGATGAACAGGCTGGTCAGCACCGGCGCCCGCGTGGCGAACACCCGCCGCAGGTCCTCGGGCGCGCCGCTGGAAGGCAATGGCGCACCGAAAGGCGCCAGCGTGTTGACCAGCTGGCGCCCGTCCTGGTCCGTGACGACATAGCTGTCCACGATTTGAAAGCGCAACGAATCCCGCGCGCGTTGATGAAAACTGGCAAGGTCGCCGCTGAGCAGGTCGGGCGAGGCGGCCAGCATCTGCAATCCGGCCTCCACGCCAGTCAGTTCACGATCGAGGATGGCGGCAAGATTGCGAGCCAGGAAAATCGTGTCTCGCAAGATCCGATCTTTTTGGACGACGTAGCTTTCGTACACCGCCACCGACGCCACGACCAGGGCCGGCAAGATACAGGCAAAGACGAGTGTCAGCAGACCGGTGCGCATTGAGTACCGGTGTTGAGGACGCGTGCGCACGCCAGGCAGGGCCTCGCCATCAGCCATCGTCTTCCCCCTTGGAACCATGCGCCTCCCGATACGTCCTGTCCGGATAGCCGTCCGGTCGGGATGAAACTCAGAAATTATTGCAGAAGCCCGCAACCGCACAATCCGCGCACAGACGCCTTTTCGGGGCGTTATCGCGCCTTTGGCGCGCCACATCGCGTCCCCAATTTACTCCGAAAAATCCGTGCCCGCGACGATTTGATGCAGGGGTGACGCGCGTTGTTCAGGCGCGACGGCCGGCCTGTTGCTACTATCGCCGCCATGAATAATCCGTCCCTGAAAAAGACCGTCGGCGCCCGTCTGGACGCGGCGGATATCACCGTGCTGATCCATGGCGCCATCGCCGCGCTGCTGGGCGCCGGCATGCAACAGTTGATGGCGCATCGGGCCTGGCCATGGGGCCACCCCTTCTCCCTGTATTTCCTGCTGCAATGGCTGGCGCTGATGCCGCTTGCCGCGGCGTTGTCATCGGGAATGAAAAGCCGCCGACGATGGCTGACGGCACTGGGCATCTTCGGCGTGTTGTTGCCGCTGGTCACCGCCTACGGCATGACCGCAGCGTTTGGATCGCTGCCGGGTGAACGGGGTGGCTGGGCGGGGCGCGGCGAGACGGCGATGGCGCTGCTTTTGACGGGCATCGTCGCCTTTGTGCTGCTGCCCTTGGTGCAGGCGTTGGACATTCACCGGCCCCGCTGGAACTATCCCGCTATTTTCCGCGCCGCCTGGCGCAACGCGGTGCACCTGGGCCCGAGCCTTTGCCTGGCGCTTTGCGTTTGCCTGCTGATGGCGGCAGCCGGCGCGATGTTCGACATGATCGGAATCCGCATCGTCCGTCGCCTGGTCGAGGACGCGACGTTCCGCTTTGCCGTATGGCCAATGATCCTGGCCGCCTGCCTGGTCGGCGTGCGTCGCCGGCCGGCGCTGACGAACATCCTGCAACGCGCGTGGCTGACGCTCAATGCGTGGCTGCTGCCGCTGGTTTCGCTGGTAGGCCTGGCCTTTACCGTTGCGCTGGCGGCAAGGCTGGCGCTGGGGCTTCAGGCCGTGCAATTGTCCGCCGGGGCGCTGATCGCGTTCTCACTGGTCTGGATCAAGCTGATCAACGCGGCCTGGCAAGACGGCCCGCTGGCAGACCCGTTCGGACCCCGGCTGCGCCGGCTGTTGCGCTGGGCCATGGTGTGCCTGTTGCCGTTGGCGGCCGTCGCGCTGACCGGCGCGGTAATTCGCGTAGAGCAATACGGCTGGACGGTGCTGCGCGCCTGGGGCGTGGGTGCCGCCGCGATCCTGGTGCTGTACGGCATCGGTTACGCATGGGCGGGGATACGCGGTAGACACCATCATGCGGCACTTGCGGCCACCAATCTGGTCGCGGCATTGGCCACGGTGGCAGTGCTGCTGGCGCTGGCCACGCCGCTGGCCAACCCGCTGCGCCTGACGGCCGAAAGCCAGTTTCAGCGGTTGGTCGACGGGCGCAAAGACCCGCAGGATTTCAGCTTTCATGCCATGGGCAGAGACTACGGCGTGTGGGGGCACGATGCCCTGCGCCGGCTGGCGGACGGTGCCGCCAATGCGCGCGACCTTCGTATTGCCGAAGCCGCCAAAGAGACGCTGCAAGGCGGGTATTTCCGCTGGGACACGCCGTTGAATCCCGCGCAGGGTCCGGTTCCGGACATGGCCTTGTCGCTGACCGTGACACCGGCCGGACGCGACGTACCGGCGCCCTGGTGGCGGACGCTGCGACGCGACCATCCCGCGTTGGCGCGTGCCTGCGTGCCCGCCGAAAGATCCCGCGCCGTTGCGTCGGGCGCCGATGCGTCGGGCGCCGATGCGTCGGGCGCCGATGCGTCGGGCGCCGTTGCATCGGGGGCCGATGCCTCGGGCGCGCCCGCGTCGCCTGCGTCGCCTGTGTCGCGCTGCCGTGTCATTTTCGCCGACCTGACGGGCGACGGTGCGGACGAACTCATTTTGTACGTGGCGCCGCAAACGGACACCGACTACCCGGGGCCGGACCGGTTCAGCGCCTTCACCCTGGACGCGGCGGACCAATGGCGCTATCTGGGCGATCTGCACGCCACCAGTTTCGAACAGCCCATGGAAGACGTCACCGGCGTGGACGACGTGGCGCAGGCGTTGGACCAGGGGCTGGTGCGCACCCGCCCCCGAGCCGACCGGGACCTGCTCATTGGTGACCAGCTGCTGCGCCTGCGTTGATGCAATGGCAAGCCGCCATCCGCTAGCCGGCCGGCGCCGCGACGTTATTTCGGCGGCGTCACCGGCAGCTTGTCTTGCGGCTCAAGCGTGTGGTCAGTGGGCGAAAAAAGGTCCCAGCACGCCATGAACAGCGCGGCGATCAGCGGCCCGATCACAAAGCCGTTCAGCCCGAACAGAGCCATGCCGCCCAACGTGGAAATCAGCACCACGTAGTCGGGCATTTTCGTGTCCTTGCCAACAAGAATGGGGCGCAGCACGTTGTCGACCATGCCAATGACCAGCACGCCGAACCCGATCAGCACCGCCCCCTTGACCACGGCGCCGGTCAGCAGGAAGTAGATCGCAACGGGAGCCCAGATCAGGCCCGCGCCGATGGCCGGCAGCAGCGACAAAAACCCCATGATCACGCCCCACAGCAGCGCGCCCTGGATCGACAGGATCGAAAAGATGATGCCGCCCAGCGCGCCCTGCGCGGCCGCAACCGCGATGTTGCCCTTGACGGTGGCGCGCACCACGGTCGTGAACTTGCGGAACAGATGCTGCTTGTGTGCATCGCTAAGCGGCATGGGGCG
>NZ_JBLVOL010000043.1:30714-35657 GCF_053543755.1 Achromobacter semiaridum
ATGCGCGCCGACAGCTCAGGCCCGTCACGCAGCAGGAAGAACAGCAGGTACAGCATGATGCCGAAGCTGATGACGAACTGGAACGTGTCCTGCCCGATGCTCAGCGCCTGGGTCGCAAGAAACTGGCTGGCCTGCATCGCGCCGGCACTGAGCTTTTCCTGCAGGCTGGGGATATCGGCCAGGTCGAAGCGCGCCAGCACGTCATGCACGGAAGGCGGCAACGCCGCCATGGCTTGCTGAAAATAGGCGCCAAAATTCAGTTCGCCCGACTTGATGCTCTGGTACAGGTTGGCGCCTTCCCGCACCAGGGAGCCGGTGATCGCCACCAGCGGCAGAATGACCAGCAGCAACACGCCCAGCAATGTAATCAGGGCAGACAGGTTGCGCCGCCCGCCCATGCGCTTGACCAGGCGGCGTTGCAAGGGTCCAAAGATGATGGCAAGAATGGCGCCCCAGAAAACGGCGCCGTAGAAAGGCCACAAGAGCCAGCCGAACGCGATGGAGACCACCGCGAGCAGGAGCAGAAAGGTTCTGTAGTGCAAGCTGGATGATTGGCTCATGTTCCGTTCCAGGCACGGCGATCGCCGCGAGACCCGCATTGTACAAAGCCCATGCAAGGCCGCTTGGTCACTCGCCGCGCTGCGCCGCCAACAATATCGTCCGGCGCGCCTGGGTAAGGGCGTCCGACTGTGCGTTCAGGCCTTGCAGGCGCAGGTTCAGTTCCTGTTGCAGCGTGGGCGTTGCCACGCGCGCCTGGTCGTCCACCAGCTGGATATCGCCAGCGTTGGCGGCCACGAAAGCTCCGACGGCCAGCGCATCGCGCGCCACCGAATCCAGTTTGGAAGCCGACCGCATGAGCTCGGTGGCGGGGCCGGTCACGGCCTCGTCGTACACGCCGTCATACACCGGCGCCAGATCCGCTGGCAATTCCAATTTGGCACGCGCGCTGTCCGCTTTCGCACGGGCGTCCTCAAGCCGGCCGGCGCTGTCCGCCAGCGTCTTGCGCGCCGCCTCGAAACCGCTTTGACGCTGGACGATTTCCCCCACGGATCGGATCGTTTCCAACTCAAGCACCGCGTGCATGTCCTGGGCCGACTTGGCCATTTTCTGCTGGAAATCGGTAATGACTTCATAGGCGTCGGCGTAGTCGCCCACCGCTTCCTTTTCCGCCTTGCTCAGGGCGGGCATGGACAGCAGCGCATCGCTATTGACCCGCGCTTGCAGCAGCTGGATGAACGCCGCGCGCTCCTGGGGCTCTTTATTGACGCACGCGGTTGCGAACAACAGCGACGCCGCTGCCAGAACCATCAGGCAGGCTCGCCACAATGACATGCGTATCCTCCTCGCCATGGCGGGTTGATGTATTGATCAATCGAGACGGCGCCGCCCCCTAGGCGGAAGCTGACGCATGAGGGCAGATTATCCCGAAGCGCCTGGCAGGCGCCGCCTATGGGTGGATTTTGTTGCGATCGAAGCGAGTTGACACAGGGGCGAGCAAAGGGCGCGATGGCTCACGGCTGGACCGGCCGTTTCGCCAGCGGATAAGCCATCGCACAGCGACGCGCGGGATCAAAGCCTGCTGCGGCCTCTGCACGCAAGCGCGCGTGCAAGCCAGGAGAATACGACGGCACCACCACATCGAAGCCCAGCCGCCGATAAAACGGCGCGTTCCAGGGCAGATGCAGGTCGGTGGTCAGCACCACGGCGTTGTAGCGGCCCGCCTGCCGTGCATGGTCCAGCACCGCCCGCATCAGCGCGCGGCCAAGACCGCGGCCTTGCTCGGGCATGGCCACGGAAATTTCCGCCAGGTAGAGGTCGCCGTCCATTGGCGTGGCCAGCGCAAACCCACACAGCCGCTCGCCGTGCACGGCGACCCACAGCAGGCCGGCGGTCCGCGCCTGATGCAACGTTTCCAACGGCAAGGTTTCGCCGCCGGCGGCCCACGCCATGTCCGTGCCGACAAAGCGTTGGGCGGCAGAGCGTTCGATGTCGGCCAGGCGGGCCAGGTCGCAAGGAAGGGCAAGTCGAATCATGATGGCCCGGGAGTATGCACCAATGGGTATGCGACGAGGGGCATGCGAGTAGGGGGATGCAACGAAGGGCCGTAAAATGCGGAATCCCGGCCAGCCGGCCTTCGTAACGTGGCACCGCACTTCATGACTCAACCACCCGCCTCTTCCAAGCCTTGGGGATTCACCCTGCCCGACTGCCGCGGCGCAGCCGCGCTGCTGTATTTCATGAACGACCTGGCTCGCGTGGTGAATCAGTACCTTGGACAGGGCCAGTTGTCGGACGACGCCTTGGCGGCCGCCCAAAAGGCCGTGGACGCGCTGGTCCTGCGCTATGCCGACCTTGACGCGGCGCCCGAGGCGTTCAACGACGAGAGCATCGTTCTGGCGCTGGAAACCGAACGCCAGCCCGACGGATCCATGGGCGCGCAAGTGGCGTTGCGGATGTCTGCGCGCCTTGAAGGGCTGATCATCGAGGCCCAGCACCAGGCCCGGCAGGCCGAGCACTGAGCCGGCTTCGGGAGCCTGGCCCGGCCCCTTAAAAAACACTTGCAAGGCGATAAAAGTCGCGATAATATCGACGACTAATGCATTTTCGCGCCCCATATTTCCCAGAATAAATTGGCCGAAAACATTAGACCAGGGGCTTGAACCCGGGTACCCGCCGCGAAAACCGCGCGCCACCCAGCCTCCCGGCATTGCAGTCTGATTTGCAAGAACTCCAGGTTTCCCAAAACCAATAACGAGAAAACCCGCGCGAAAAACGCGCGAACCATGCAAATCGCCAGCATCCGCCCGGATACATGGCACTACCCCGCCACATCTTCACCAATCCGCCAGTCCGGCTTGGAAAGAAGCAACAAGACACGTTGCAACCCGGATCGTGATTACCCATCACCTTCCAGGTCGCACAGCACCCGCCAGAGTCAACCCGCTCTGTGCGATCCCTTGAGCCCGCAGGCGCATGCACCGACATGGCAGCCTCAGGCTCGAACCAATGCCGTCCAGGACTGACCGATGGCATTGGGCCGTAGCACCCCCCGCAGTACCCCGTTACGCGCGCACGCAAAAAACATGAGAATGCGCAAACTGACGGCAACACTTATGCGTTAGTGTCATGCCTGCCCTGTCAAAACAAAACCCGGTGACAAGGCAACCGCGAGGACGCGAGGCGCTTTTGGTACGTCCGCCCTTCGCAGCATGCGCAACACGCAGCTTTTCTAATAACTAGAACTTAAGAGAACACACACCATGAATACTCGTTTCACTACCTCGGACCTGATCCGCCGCCCGGCTCACACGACGCTGGACAACACCCCGATCCATATCGGCGATATCGTTCATCTGCAACCGGCCAATGGCCCGGCCATTCGCGCAACCGTCATCTTCAACGCGCCGATCAACGGCACGACGACTTACACGACGGAAGTTGTGGCTTGCGGCAATACCACGCAGAAGGCCCCTGGCCAGCGGATCCGTTTTCGCCACGAACACGTGCATCGCATCGAATCGGTGCGCAACGCTTCGTACTAAACTTATCGGCGCTACGCGCCGATATCGCTGACAGCTTCGCCGCGCCTGGTGCGCGGCGATTTCATTGTTGCGTGATAAAGTCGCTCGCAACGCAGCCCTGGCACGCTCACCATGCAGAACAATCGACTCGCGGTTCGGATCTGGGACCTTCCCACCCGCCTCTTTCATTGGGCGCTAGTCGTCTGTATCGTCGGCGCGTACGTCAGCGTCAAGCTGGGCGGCCTGTATATGGACTGGCACGTGCGCTTTGGCTGTACGGCGCTGGGCCTGATCATCTTCCGCCTGCTATGGGGCATCGTCGGCCCGCGCTACGCGCGCTTTGCCACGTTTGTGCGCGGCCCAGGCGCGGTGGCCAAATACCTCAAGGGCGCCGCCGCGCCCGCCGGACATAATCCGCTGGGCGCCCTGTCGGTACTGGCGCTGCTGCTGGTCGTCGGCTTTCAAGCCGTCAGCGGCTTGTTCACCACCGACGACATCATGATGCAAGGGCCGCTGTTCGGTTACGTCAGCGCCGACACCTCGGGCACATTGACGTCGTGGCACAAGCTGAACGAATGGGTCATCATCGGCCTGATCGCGCTGCACCTGCTGGCCGTAGCGTGGTACGCGCTGGTGCGCCGCAAACGCCTGGTGCGAGCCATCATCACGGGCGATGTCGACGCCAAGGACCTGCCCGCCGGCACGCCGCCCGCACAGGACGGTTTCGCGGTGTGGTTGCGTGCACTGCTGCTGGGCGCATGCGTGACCGGCCTGGTGCTGTGGATACGGTCGCTGGAAGTCGTGGCGGACATGTCCTTTTCGTAATCCGCCACGCGCGGACACGGCGCCCGGAAAAAAAAAAAGCCCCTCGATACATCGAGGGGCTTTTTGCTGGGCAAGCAACGATGCCGTCGTCAGACGGCAGCGCCTTACTTCTTCTTGCGGTAGGAGTCGTGGCAGGCCTTGCAGCTGGCGCCCACGTCGCCGAAGGCGGCGCGCAGCTTGTCCAGATCGCCGGAATCAGCGGCGGCCGACAACTTGACGATGTTGTCCTGGAAAGCTTGTTGCTTTTGCTTGAAGCCCGCAGCGTCGCTCCAGATTTCGGGGCGAGCATCACCGCCTTCCGTTCCGGGCCCGAAAGCCGTCCACGGCAACGCCGACAAGGTCTTGAGCACTTCGACGTTGGCCTTGATCTGCGCGGCGTCGTAAGGCGCCTGGCCCTTGACCACCGGCGTCATGCGACCAAAGTGCGAAGCCATCAGCGTCAACGCCGATTGACGGTACTTGACCGCGTCTTCGGGCTTGGCGAACTGTGCCGAGGCGGTCGTCGCGAGCAACGGCGCCACGGTCATACAGGCCAACGCGACTAGCGTGGACAACTTTTGCATTGCAATCTCCCGTAAGGACAACAAGTATGGGGGG
>NZ_JBLVOL010000043.1:35698-43451 GCF_053543755.1 Achromobacter semiaridum
GCGGGGCATGGCGACTATACCGCCCGGGCCAGCTCGGCGGCCAGTCCGATGTACGAACGGGGGGTCATGGCCAACAGGCGGGCCTTGGGTTCTTCCGGCAGCGCAAGGCCCTGGATGAATTCGCGCAGCGCTTCTTCGGTAATGCCCTTGCCGCGCGTCAATGCCTTGAGTTGTTCGTAAGGCTGCGGCAGGCCGTAGCGGCGCATCACCGTCTGCACCGGCTCGGCCAGCACTTCCCAGCAGGCATCGATGTCGGCGTCGATGGCGGCCGTGTTCACTTCCAGCTTGCCCAGGCCGCGCATGCAGGCGTCCCACGCCACCAGGCAATAGCCCAGGCCCACGCCCAGGTTGCGCAGTACGGTGGAGTCGGTCAGGTCGCGCTGCCAGCGCGAGATCGGCAGCTTGTCGGCCAGGTGGCGCAGCACGGCATTGGCCAGGCCCAGGTTGCCTTCGGAGTTTTCGAAGTCGATCGGGTTGACCTTGTGCGGCATGGTCGACGAACCGACCTCGCCTTCCTTCAGGCGCTGCTTGAAGTAGCCCAGCGCCACATAGCCCCAGACGTCGCGGTCCAGGTCCAGCACGATGATGTTGGCGCGCGTGATGGCGTCGAACAGGGCCGACATCCAGTCGTGCGGTTCGATCTGGATGGTGTGGCGGTTCTGGGTCAGGCCCAGGCCGGCCAGCACGCGCTGGCTGAAGGCGGGCCAATCGATTTCCGGATAGGCCGACAGGTGGGCGTTGTAGTTGCCGGTGGCGCCGTTCAACTTGGCCAGCGGTTCAACCGCTTCGACAGCGGCAATGGCGCGATTCAGGCGCGCGGCCACGTTGGCAAATTCCTTGCCCAGCGTGGTCGGGCTGGCCGGCTGACCGTGCGTGCGCGACAGCATCGGCTGATCGGCTTGCGCCACGGCCATGTCGTTCAGCTTGGCGGCCAGTTCGCGCAGGCGCGGCACCACCACCTGATCGCGGGCGCGCGACAGCATCAGCGCGTGCGAGGTGTTGTTGATGTCTTCCGAGGTGCAGGCGAAGTGGATGAATTCGGCGGCGCGGGCCAGCTCGGCGTCATCGGCCACTTTTTCCTTCAGCCAGTACTCAACGGCCTTCACGTCATGGTTGGTGACGCGTTCGATGTCCTTGATGCGGCCGGCATCGGCTTCGGAAAAATCCTGCACCAGCTGTTGCAGGCGCTGGCGGGCGGCCTGCGAAAAAGCGGGCAGCTCGGGCAGGCCGGCGTCGGACAAGGCGACCAGCCAGGCCACCTCGACTTCGACGCGATGCGCCATGAAGCCGGCTTCGGACAGCAGGCCGCGCAGCGCGTCGCCCCGGGAAGCGTAACGGCCATCCAATGGCGAAAGGGCATTAAGTTGGCTCAACTGGTCGGCGATTTGCATGGTCTGAAGAAGAAATGGCTACGGATGGGAAAACCCGGCGATTTTATCATCCAGGGGCGTGCAACATTGTGGCAAACTGGCGAAGATTCCGGCCAACGGACGGCGTGACCGTCATACGGCCTGCTATACTTCGGCCGCTTTTCGACTCCGCTTGTGACTCCATGAAACTGATCGGCTCGCTTACCAGTCCATACGTACGCAAAGTGCGTATCGTCATGGCCGAGAAAAAGCTGGACTACCGGCTTGAACTCGAAAACGTCTGGTCCGCCGACACGCAGATCCAAACGTACAACCCGCTGGGCAAGGTGCCCTGCCTGGTCATGGAAGATGGCGGCGCGCTGTTTGATTCGCGCGTCATCGTCGAGTACGTGGACACCTTGTCGCCCGTTGCCCGCCTGATTCCGCAGCAGGGGCGTGACCGTGCCGCCGTCAAGTGCTGGGAGGCCATCGCCGATGGCGTCCTGGACGCCTGTGTCGCCATCGTCAAGGAAAACCAGCGCCCGGAGGCCCAGCGCAGCCCGGAATGGATCGAACGCCAATACGGCAAGATCCACGCCAGCCTGGACGCCATGAACAAAAGCCTGGGTGATAACGCCCACTGCATGGGCATCAACTACAGCCTGGCCGACATCGCCGTCGGCTGCGCGCTGGGCTACCTGGACCTGCGCTTTGCCGCGCTGGACTGGCGCGCCAACCACCTGAACCTGGCGCGCCTGCACGACAAGCTGGCGCAGCGGCAGTCGTTTATCGACACCGCGCCCAAGACCGCCTGAGCGGCTTCCGCCTGCCCGTTTCACACGGGTGCTTGATGACCGGCCACCTTGTGTGGCCGGTTTGCATTGCGCGGCCTTATTGCGCCGCGAACGTCTGCCAGGCCTTGAACAGCATGTACGCCGCCAAGGCGAAAAGCAGGCACGCGAACACGCGCTTCAGGGTTTGCACCGGCAGGCGATGCGCCATCCGCGCGCCCAGCGGCGCGGTCAACACGCTGGTGCACACCAGCGCCAGCAAGGCGGGCCAGTAGATGTAGCCCAGCATGCCGGGGCGCGTGGCCCCTTCATTCAGGCCCGACACCACGTAACCCACGCTGTTGGCCAGCGCAATGGGAAAACCCAGCGCGGCCGACGTGGACACGGCGTTGTGCAAGGCCACGTTGCACCAGACCATGAACGGCACAGACAGGAATCCGCCGCCCGCGCCGACCAGCCCCGACAGGAACCCGATACCCGCCCCGGCCGCGCTGGTGCCCACCACCCCCGGCATCTGGCGAGCCGGCTTGGGCTTCTTGTTGCGCAGCATGCTCCAGCCCGAATAACCGACGAACAGCGCAAAGAACAGCGACAACCACAGCGTGTTCAGGGCCGCGAACACCGCTCCGCCCGATATCAGCCCGCCGATGATGATGCCCGGCGCCATGGCCCACACGATGTTCCATTTGATCGTGCCGCGCTGCTGGTGCGCCCGCACGCTGGAAATCGACGTGAACAGGATGGACGTCATCGACGTGGCGATGGCGGCGTGCACCACCAGATCGGGCGGCATGCCCTGCCACGAGAACAACATGGTCAACAGCGGCACCAGCAGCATCCCGCCGCCGATTCCCAGCAGCCCTGCCGCGAAGCCGGCTACCGCGCCCAGCAACAGCAGGCAAATCACCATCGAAACATCCACAACCTTCTCCTCTCGTTTTGAATTCTTGGGTTCATGAACAAGGCCCCGCGGGCGACGCGCCCACGGGGCCTTGCTTGATCGCACATGCACCGGTGCGGCGGTGCGCTACAGAATGATGCCACCGCCCAGGCAAACCTCGCCATCGTAAAGCACAGCCGACTGGCCCGGCGTGACGGCCCATTGCGGATCGGTGAAATCCAGCGCGAACGTATCGCCTTCAGCCCGGTCCAGACGGCAGGCCGCATCCGCCTGGCGGTAGCGCGTCTTGGCGCCGTAGCCGGCAAGCGCGGGAGGATGGCCTGCCACCCAACTGGCGTCCTGCGCCTGCAACTGGCCGGACAGCAGCCAGGGGTGATCATGCCCCTGCACCACGTACAGGATGTTGCGCTCCAGGTCCTTGCGCGCCACGTACCAGGCCTCGGCCGTGCCGTCCTCGCGCTGGCGCCCCTTCACGCCGCCCACGCCCAGGCCCTTGCGCTGGCCCAGCGTGTAGAACGACAGGCCCTCGTGGCGGCCCACCTGCTGGCCTTCCGGCGTCAGGATCGGGCCCGGCTCGGTCGGCAGGTAGCGGTTCAGGAATTCGCGAAACGGGCGCTCGCCGATAAAGCAGATACCGGTGGAATCCTTCTTGGCGGCGTTGTGCAGCCCGATCTCGTGCGCGATGCGGCGCACTTCGGTCTTGTGGATTTCGCCCAGCGGAAACAGCGTGCGCGACAGTTGCGCCTGGTTCAGCCGATGCAGGAAATAGCTTTGGTCCTTGGAGGCGTCCAGGGCCTTGAGCAATTGGAACTGCGTGCCGCCCCCGTCGGCCGGCACTTCGCGCACCCGGGCGTAGTGGCCCGTGGCGATGTGCTCGGCGCCCAGCGCCATGGCGTGGTCGAGAAATGCCTTGAACTTGATTTCGGCATTGCACAGCACGTCGGGATTGGGGGTGCGGCCGGCGGAATATTCGCGCAGGAATTCGGCGAACACGCGGTCCTTGTATTCGGCAGCGAAATTGACGAATTCAAAATCCACGCCCACCAGGTCCGCGACGCTGGCGGCGTCCAGCAAGTCCTGGCGGGTGGAACAGTATTCGGAATCGTCGTCGTCTTCCCAGTTCTTCATGAACAGGCCGACGACTTCATAGCCTTGTTGCTTCAGCAACCATGCGGTGACCGAAGAATCGACGCCGCCCGACATGCCCACGACAACGCGGCCTTTCTTGGTGGATATTTGACTCATGATGCGGCTATTTTAGTTCGGACGCGGCTTCGGGCGCGGGCGCGGCGTTGGGCTGCGGCTCGGCGGCCCGGGACACTTCCATCAGCCAGGCGCGAAACGCCTGCAAGGTGGGCAGGTTGGCCTTCTGCTCGGGGTAACACAGGTAATAGCCCATGCGTGCGCGGATCGGCAGCTTGATGGCAACGGCCAGCTTGCCGTCACGCAGTTCGTCTTCGATCAGGCAACGCGGGATCAGCGCCACGCCGAAACCGGCCGCGGCGGCCTGCGACAACAGCGCGTACTGGTCGAAGCGGGCGCCTTCCAGGCTGCGGCGGCTGTCGCAGCCGGCTTGCTCGAACCAATCGCGCCAGCCCTCCAGCGCCGACGTATGGTGCAGCAGCGGATACGCCAGCAGGGCCTCGGGCGATGGACAGCCGCCCGGAATCAGGCGCGGGCTGCACACGGGCACGATATCGCGGCCCACGATGTAGTCGGCGCCGCTGCCCGGCCAGATGCCTTCGCCGAATCGCACGGCGGCATCCAGTTCAGGCGTGGAAAAATCGTAGCCCTGCCGATGGGGCAAAAATTCAACGTGAATGTCGGGGCGCAAGCGCATAAAGGCCGTCAGGCGCGGGATCAACCAGCGCGCGCCGAACGTGGGCATACAGGTCAGGTTCAACGTGCCGCCCTGCCCTTGATGCGCAATCAACTCGACCGTGGCCGCTTCGATCTGGCCCAAACCCGCTTGAACCTTGGTCAGATAACTGCGGCCGGCCTCGGTCAGCACCAGGCCTTGCCTGATGCGCAGGAATAGTTCAACGCCTACGAACTCTTCCAGATGTTTCACCTGTTTACTGACCGCGCCCTGCGTGACGCACAATTCCTGCGCTGCCCGCGTAAAGCTGCTGTGCCGCGCGGCAACTTCAAATGCTTGAAGATCCGTTAAAGAGGGACAGAAACGTCGCATGATTCGCCCCCACGTCGCGTGGGGCTCCCGCCCCGGCGGGGCTTGATCGGGGGATGTTTCCCCGGCCTCGATCGCGTGTGCCGCCACCGGAAAAGTTACACAAAAGTAACGCCCGAATCGTGTCGACAAACGGGAGGCATGAAAAAAAGTCATAGCTTACGGAGAAACTTTCGTTTGCGCAAACGGCCCCGCCAGGAAAGAATCGTTGCGTTTGCGACTGCCTTTGCGCATTCGCTTTCCATTTATTAGGGGAATCCATGCAACGCCGTAACGTAGTACTGGGCCTGTGTGTCGCCGCCGCGACCCTGGCCATGCCGCTGACCTCGGGTATCGCGCACGCTGAAGACGCGTATCCCAGCAAGCCCATCCGCCTGATCGTTCCCTTCCCGCCCGGAGGCACCACCGACATCGTCGGCCGCCTGTTCGCGGACAAGCTGGGCAAGGAACTGGGCCAGACCGTCGTGGTGGAAAACCGCGGTGGCGCGGGCGGCTCGATCGGCAGCGCATTCGTTGCCAGCAGCGCACCGGACGGCTACGTCCTGGGCATCGCCACGGTTAGCACGCACGGCATCAACCCGGCCATCTACCCGAACCTGCCGTTCGATGGCGAGAAGGACTTCACGCCCATCTCGAACCTGGCCGCCGTGCCGAACATCATGACGATCAACCCCAAGGTTGACGCCAAGAACATCGCCGACTTCATCAAGCTGGCCAAGAGCCAGCCGGGCAAGCTGACGTACGCGTCCGCCGGCAACGGTTCGGTCTCGCACATGATGGGCGAACTGTTCAAGATGGCCTCGGGCACCGACCTGATGCACGTTCCGTACCGTGGCGTGGGCCCGGCGCTGAACGACGCGCTGGCCGGCCAGGTCGACGTCATGTATGACAACCTGCCGTCCACCCTGCCGCACGTGCAGTCCGGCCGCCTGATCGCCATGGCCGTTGCCTCGCCCAAGCGCGTGGCCAGCCTGCCCAACGTGCCCACGTTCGCCGAAGCCGGCCTGCCGGCCGTGAACGATGCGTCGTGGTTCGGCCTGGTCGCCCCGGCCAAGCTGCCGGAACCCATCCTGGCCAAGCTGAACGCCGCCGTGCAGAAGGTTAGCGCCGAAGCGGACGTGAAGTCGCGCCTGGAAGGCCTGGGTGCTGAGCCCGCCGCCAACAGCTCGGCCGACTTCGGCAAGCAGATCGCCGCTGAAATCGCCAAGAACAAGCGCATCGCCAAAGAAGCCAACGTGAAGATCGACTAAGCGATCTTCGGCCCGCGCCGCGCCGTCACGGGCAGCGCGGGCCTTTCGAATCACGAACGCAAGACCTCTATATGCGAATTACCCAACCCCTGTCTTACCGGCTCGACCTTCCGCAGCAATATCCGGATTCGGAATCCTCGGCCCCGCTTGTGCTGGACTCTCCGCACAGCGGCACCGCCTACCCTCCCGACTTCGCCGCCGCGGTGGACTTTGGCGCGCTGCGCACTGCCGAGGACACCTGGGTTGACGACCTGTGGGGCGACGCGCTGGACATGGGCGTGCCGATGGTTGCCGCCGCGTTTCCGCGTGCCTACATCGACGCCAATCGCGCGGCCGACGAAATCGATGAATTGCTGCTGGACCAAGCCTGGCCGGATGCCGTCAACGCATCGCCCAAGGTCAAGCTTGGCAAGGGCCTGATCTGGCGCATGCTGGATGACGGCACGCCGCTGTACAACCGCAAGCTGACGGTTGAGGAAGTGCGTCACCGCATCGACGCCTGCTGGACGCCGTACCACGCTGCCCTCGGCCAGGTGCTGGATTCGGCACACAAGAAGTTCGGCAAAGTCTGGCACATCAACTGCCACTCGATGCCCAGCGTGGCGGGCGCCTTCGCCACGGACCGCCCCGGTCTGGTTCACCCCGACTTCGTGTTGGGCGACCGCGACGGCAGCACCAGCGACCCGGCATTCCGCGAATTCATCGCGGCCTGGCTGCGCGAGCGTGGCTATAACGTCACGGTCAACGACCCGTACAAGGGCGTCGAACTGGTGCGCGCTTTCGGCCGCCCCCAGGAAGGCCGCCACAGCTTGCAGATCGAAATCAACCGCAAGCTGTACATGGACGAGGTGACGCTGCGCCCCACCGAAAACTATGGCCGCCTGAAGGCCGATCTGCGCGACCTGACCGCCGCGCTGATCAACTGGACTCGCGCGCAAACGGCCTGACGCCGGACGTTTACGCGCAAGTGCCGGCCAGCGGCGTGGTAAGACTGGCCGGAGCATGTGGGTTGCAAAACCCGGAGCCCCATGGTTCGCCATGGGGCTTTTTTTCGTCCGGCAAAAGCCGTAGCCCAAAGAACCCGGGCCGCCCCTAGGGGCGCAGCAAGCGAATGCAATGAGCGCAGCGTGGGGGCAACGGCCCACCGCCGGGCCGCCCCAAGGTGGGCCAGCCCCCTTGGGGGGCAGCAAGCGAATGCAATGAGCGCAGCGTGGGGGCAACATTAGCGTGTATAACTACGGCGAACCTTCTGAGGAGAGGCGTCGATGCACATC
>NZ_JBLVOL010000044.1:0-18096 GCF_053543755.1 Achromobacter semiaridum
GCCCGCGCCGGGCGACGGCCACGCCCATGGTTTGCCGGACATGCGGGGCAGTGCCTGCATCCTGCTCGGCATCCTGGCGTTCTTGCTGCTGGGCCACTACGGCGGCCTGCTGCCCGCCACCTTCGCCATCGTCTTCATCTCGGCATTGGGTGATCGCAAGAACACCATCAAGCAGGCAATTCTGCTGTCGGTTGCCATGTCCGCGATCGCGGTCGTCGTCTTCTGGTGGGCGCTGCAATTGCAGCTGCCGCTGTTTCGTTGGGGTTGAAGCGCCATGATCTCTCAGTCTTTGATGGACCTTTGGTACGGCTTCGGCGTTGCGTTCCAGTGGCACAACCTGATGTGGTCGTTCTTTGGCGTGCTGGTCGGAAACCTGATCGGCGTGCTGCCCGGCATGGGCGCCTTGTCGGCCATTTCGATCCTGCTGCCGTTGACCTACGTCATGCAGCCGGTGCCCGCCATTTTGATGCTGGCCGGTATCTTCTACGGTTCGCAGTATGGTGGCGCCATCGGTGCCATTCTGCTCAACCTGCCTTCGCACCCGCCGCATGCAGTCACCTGCCTTGACGGCTATCCCTTGACCAAGCAAGGCAAGGGAGGGACCGCGCTGGGCATCACGATGATCTGTTCGTTCTTCGCGGCCTCGGTCGGCATCATCGTCATGATCTTCGCGTCGCCCTTGCTGGTGGAAGTCGCCTTCAAATTTGGCCCGACCGAGATCTTCTCGATCATGTTGCTGGGCTTGCTGGCCGGTGCGACGATGTCGCGCGGCTCGCCATTGAAGGGCGTGGCGATGACGCTGTTCGGCCTGATGTGCGGCGTGGTCGGCACCGACGTGAACACGGGCACTATCCGTTTCTCGTTCGGCCTGCTGGACTTGTCCGACGGCCTGGAACTGGTGGCGATTTCGATGGGCCTGTTCGGGGTGGCCGACTTCCTGATGAGCGTCAATCGCATGACCATCATCGGCAGCGGCGCCAAGCTGCGCATCCGCGACATGCGGCCGACCAAGCAGGAATTGAAGACGGCTTTCTGGCCGATGGTTCGCGGTACCGCGGTGGGCACGCTGTTCGGCGCCATGCCGGGCACCGGTCCCACCATCACGACCTTCGTCGCCTACGCGCTGGAACGCAAGATTTCGAAGACGCCCGAAAAGTTCGGCACCGGCATGATCGCCGGCGTGGCGTCGCCGGAAGCGTCGTCGCACTCAAAGACGCAGGTCGACTTCATTCCCACGATGAGCCTGGGCATTCCCGGCGACGCGGTGATGGCGCTGATTCTGGGCGCCTTGCTGATCCAGGGCATCCAGCCGGGTCCGCAGCTGATCACCGAGCATCCGGACATTTTCTGGGGCCTGATTGCCAGCTTCTGGGTGGGTAACGTGCTGCTGATGGTGCTGAACGTGCCGCTGATCGGCGTGTGGGTCAAGCTGCTGCAAGTGCCGTATCGCTATCTGTTCCCGTCCGCGCTGTTCTTCATTGCGGTGGGCGTGTTCAGCACGCAGAACAGCCTCTTCCAGATTTGGGAAGTGCTGGCCTTCGGCGTGATCGGCGCGATCTTGATGACGCTGGAATTCTCGGTGGCGCCCATTCTGCTGGGTTTTGTGCTGGGCCCCATGGTGGAAGAGAATTTCCGCCGCGCTCTGCTGTTGTCGCGTGGGGATCTGATGGTGTTCGTGCAACGCCCGATCAGCGCGTGGTTCATCGGCGCCAGCGCCTTGCTGATCTTGCTGCAAGTGTGGGCGTTCGCGCGCCGTGGAAAGGGCAAGGACAAGACCAAACCGGAAGTGCCGCAAACGGTTTAAGCGGCGCTTACGTCAGTACGGCGACGGCCCGGCTTCATGCCGGGCCGTTTGATTTGTGTGGCGCCATCCTGCATGCTTGCGGTTTCCGATACGCCTTGCAGAGCCGCCAACATGCATATTCTTTTCGCTTGCCCCCACCACGATCCCGACGTCTGGGTGCCGCCCTTGGAAGCCGCGATGCCCGGGTGCCGCATCTCGGTCTGGAACCCCGACGGCCCGCCGTCAGGCGCCGAAGTGGCGTTGGTCTGGCGTCCTCCGGCAGAGCTTTTCAAGCACGAAACGGGCGTCACGACGCTGTTCAATCTGGGGGCGGGCGTAGACGCCTTGTTGAAGATGCCCGAGATTCCCGAGCACGTTCGTATCGTGCGCCTGGAAGATGCCGGCATGTCGGTGCAGATGGCCGAATATGCGTTGTACGCGTTGCTGCGCGTGTCGCGAGACTTCCAGGCATTTGACGAAGCACAGGCGCGCCAGCATTGGGATACGCGTGAAGGCACCTCACAGTCGGATTGGCCCGTGGGGGTGTTGGGGCTGGGGCAGGTGGGCGCGCGCGTGGCGCAAACCCTGGCGGAATTTGGCTACCCGGTGGCGGGCTGGTCACGGTCGCCGCGCGATATTCCCGGCGTCGAGTCGTTTGCCGGCGAAGCCGCGCTGCCGGCATTTCTGGCTCGCACACGCTTTTTGGTCAATGTGTTGCCGCTGACGCCCGACACGCGCGGCATCCTCAATCGCGACACGCTGTCGCAATTGCTGCCCGAGGCGCATCTGGTCAACGTCGGCCGTGGCGAGCATCTGGTTGAAGACGACTTGGTGCAGATGCTTGAAGAAGGCGAGATCGCCGGCGCGACGCTGGACGTATTTCACACCGAGCCGCTGCCGCGCGATCATCCCTTCTGGCGCGACCCGCGCGTGCACGTCACGCCGCACATCGCGGCCCGTACGCTGCGCGACGAAAGCATCGAGCAGATTGCAGGCAAGGTCGCTCAACTGATGCGCGGCGAAGCGATCACCGGCGTGGTCGAACGCACGCGCGGCTACTGAGCTGCGGGCGCCACGGCTTTTTCCAGCCGCTGGTACATCGACGGCAGGCGTTGCGACAAAAAATCCAACAGCGTCCGCACGGCGGGCATCATGCCCCGCCGCGATGGATAAATGCAATGCACGATGCCTTCCGGCGATTGCCATTGCGGCAGCACCGGCACCAACTGGCCACGGCGCAGCTGCTCTTGCGTGGCGATCGACGGCAAGAGCGCAATGCCACGTCCGCGCACGGCCGCTTCGGTCAGCACGATGAAGTCGTTGCACGATAGCTGCGGCTTCAGCTCGATCTGCACTTCTTCCCCCTTGTCATTGCGCAGCGGCCATCGCACTTCGTTCTGTGGGTCGGAAAAGCTTAACGTGGTGTGCGAGGCCAGGTCTTGCGGCGTGTCCGGGCTGCCCCGGCGCTGCAAGTAGCCCGGGCTGGCAACCAGCGTGCCGCGGGCCGTGCCTAGATGGCGCACGACCAGCTCGGCGTCGGTGTCCAGCTTGGTTCGCACACGCAGCGCCAGGTCCACGCCTTCGCGTATCAAATCAACCCGCCGGTTGGTTACCAGCAACTGCACGGAAATCGCCGGCCACGCATCCAGGAATTCGGGCAACAGCGGCGCTAGCACATCCTGGGCAATCGATACCGGGCAACTCACGATGACGGGGCCGGCTGGTTCCGATTGCAGTTGGCGCATGGCATCGTCAGCGGCGCGCGCGGACGCCGCCATTTCACGGCAGTAGTGCAGATACCGTTCCCCGGCGGACGTCAGCCGCAGGCGCCGCGTCGTGCGTTGCAGCAGGCGTACCCCCAAGCTTTCCTCCAAATGCGAAATCCGCCTGGAAAGGCGGGATTTGGGGATGTCCAGAGCGCGGGCGGCAGCGCTGAAGCCGCCTTGCTCAACGACTTGGGAAAAATAATAAAGGTCGTTTAGATCTTGCATGATTGTTCTATTCCTGGAACGAACAGTTCATCATATCCCGGTTTATGCGAACAATGAACCGGTCTACAGTGACGCCATGCATTCGGGATCTGCCACCGCCACCCGGCGCCCAGCCCAGTCCGGACTTCCCTTTGAACCGGACGTGGCGCTGACAGATTCCGACGCCCGCCCCAGGCGGGTCCACTGGAGAAATTCGCTATGAAGACCCTTGTTATTCTTTCCTCGATTCTTGGCAACCGTTCGCACAGCAAGGAATTGGCCGACCACCTGATCGCACGCCTCAAGGCAACCAACCCGGCCGCCAGCGTGAAGATCCGCGACATCGGCGCACAGCCCATTCCTTACTTTGACGGCAACACGGCGGGCGCGCTGTTCACCCCCGCCGATGCCCGCAGCGTGGAGCAGCAACGCATCGTTGAGTTGAGCGATTCACTGGTCGCGGAACTGATGGAAGCCGACCGCATCGTGTTCGCCGTGCCCGTGTACAACTTCAACTTGCCGGCGCAGTTCAAGAGCTACCTGGACTACCTGGCCCGCGCCGGCGTCACGTTCCGTTATACGCCCGAAGGCGTGCCGGAAGGCCTCGTCAAGGGTAAGCAGGTGTTCGTGTTGACGGCACGAGGCGGCAAGGCCGAAGGCACGCCGTCCGACACGATGACGCCTTACCTGCGCCAGATGCTGGGTTTTCTGGGCATGGATTCCGTGACGTTCATCGCGGCCGAAGGCATGGCGATGGGCGAAGTGGCAGCCTTGGAAGGGGTGGCCCTGGCCAAGCAGCGCATCGATGCACTGGTCCTGGACGCGGTGCCGGCGGGCCTGGCAGCCTGATCGCTGGATGCAGGCAGCCACGTGTGCGCGATTCGTGAAGTCGTGAAATCGTGAAGTCGTGATGCCGTGATGAAGAAACAAAAAGGCGAGCCATTCGGCTCGCCTTTTTTGTCGCCCCGTTACGGCGACGTTGCCCGCGCTGCGCTTAATCGCGCAGGCGCTTCACCAGGCTGGAAGTATCCCAACGGCCCCCGCCCATCTTCTGGACGTCGCCATAAAATTGGTCCACCAACGCCGTCACCGGCACACGGGCGCCGTTGTTGCGGGCCTCGGCCAGTACCAAGCCCAGGTCCTTGCGCATCCAGTCGACCGCAAATCCGAATTCGAATTTGTCGTCGACCATGGTGCCGCCCCGGTTCTCCATCTGCCAACTTTGCGCAGCGCCTTTGCTGATCACGTCCAGCACCAGCTTCATGTCCAGATCGGCGGCCTGGCCAAACGCCACCGCTTCCGACAGGCCCTGAACGATGCCCGCAATGCAGATCTGGTTGACCATCTTGGCCAATTGGCCAGAGCCCGGGGGGCCGACCAACGTGACCGCGCGGCCGAAGCTCTGCGCGACCGGCTTGATGGCGTCGAACACCGCCGCTTCGCCACCGCACATGATGGTCAGAACGCCGTTCACGGCGCCGGCCTGGCCGCCTGAGACGGGCGCGTCCACGAAGTTCAGGCCCAGATCCTTGGTCTGGGCATAGAGCTCGCGGGCAACGTCCGCCGACGCGGTGGTGTGGTCCACGAAGACTGCGCCTGGGGCCATGCCCGCAAAGGCGCCGTCGGGCCCCAGGACCACACTGCGCAGGTCGTCGTCATTGCCTACGCAGGCAAACACGATTTGTGCGCCGGCCACCGCTTCACGCGGCGTGGCCGCGTGGCCGCCGCCGAATTCAGCGGCCCAGGCTTGCGCCTTGGCGGGCGTGCGGTTGTACACCGTCACGTCGTGGCCCGCGCGGGCCAGGTGGCCGGCCATGGGCAGACCCATGACGCCCAGGCCGAGGAAAGCGACTTTCTGGGCTACGACCGCGTCGTAGCTCTTGGTACCGATCGTTGCCATGCAGGAAACTCCGCTCTATGTAAGTAAGGTCTGTCCGAGGACACTAACCTTAACGCAATCAAAAGCCGGCGGCGAGCCCATCGCGTCGGCTATCGCTGGCGCTGACATAGCCATCAACGGCCGGATCCCCCAGCCGCCAGATGAACTGACCGGATCCGAAGTCCATGTAAGGATCGTCCACACTTTCCAGCACGTGGCCGCGCGCGCGCAGGCCCTGCGCCACCGCGGTCGACAGAGTGGGTTCGGCGTCAATGGTCAGCCCGTGGCTCCACTTCCAGCGTGGTGCGTCGCAGGCGGCTTGCGGCTGCTGACCGTAGTCCAGCATGCGCACCAGCGTCTGCACCTGTCCCTGCGGCTGCATGTTGCCGCCCATGACGCCAAAGCTCATTACGGGTGCGCCGTCCCGCATCAGGAACGCCGGAATAATTGTGTGAAACGGCCGCTTGCCGCCGGCCACCACGTTCGGGTGCTCGGGGCGGGTGCTGAAGCAATGTCCGCGATTTTGCAGGCTGACCCCGGTGCCCGGCACCACTACTCCAGAGCCGAAGCCCATGTAGTTCGATTGAATGAAGCTGACCATCATGCCGCTCTTGTCGGCGGTGGTCAGGTACACCGTGCCGCCTTGAGGTGCATGGCCTGACAGGAAATCCTGCGCCGCGTTTCGATTGACCAGGCGTGCGCGTTCAGCCAGGTAATCGGGCCGCAGCATCTGTTCGGGCGTCATGCGCATATGGCGCGAGTCGGCAACATGGGCATAGACGTCGGCAAACGCCAGCTTCATGGCTTCGATCAGCAGATGCTGGGTCTCGGGATGATCGACGGGGCGGGCGGCCAGGTCAAAGTTCTGCAGGATACCCAGCGCGATCAGCGCCGCGATGCCCTGGCCGTTGGGTGGAATCTGGTGCAGCGTGTGGCCGCGGTAAGGCTGGCTGATGGGCGCAACCCATTCGGGGGAGTAGTCGCGCAGGTCCGCCAAGGTCAGCGCCGCGTCATGCGCCTGCGCGTGCGCTACCAGCTTGTGCGCGGTTTCGCCTTCGTAGAAATCGCGTCCGCCCGTTGCGGCAATGCGCTTGAGGGTGGCGGCGGCGCCCGCCAACACGAAATGTTCGCCGACGTGGGGAACCCGGCCGCGCGGCAGGAAATGGTCGGCAAACCCCGGCTGGGGTTGCAGAAGGTCGGCTTGCGCCGCCCATTTTTCATGCACCATGGGGGACACGGCGTAACCGCGCTCGGCGTATTCGATGGCGGGCCCCAGTACCTCGGTGAACGGCAGGCTGCCCAGCTTTTCATGCAGTGCGGCCCAGCCGGCCACCGATCCGGGCACGGTGACACTGTCCCAGCCGCGCATGGGAATCGCCCCTTGGTGCTTGCGCCGGAAATAATCCAGGTTCCAGGAGTTTGGGGCGGGGCCGGAGGCATTCAGGCCATGAAGCTTTGCGCCGTCCCAGATGACGGCGAAGCAGTCGGAACCCAGGCCGTTGCTGACCGGTTCGGTCAGCGTGAGGGTCGCGGCGGTGGCGATGGCCGCGTCAACGGCGTTGCCGCCCCGGGCCAGGATGCGCAAGCCCGCCTGCGCCGCCAGCGGCTGCGACGTGGCGACAACGTTGCGAGCGAAAACGGGAATGCGGGTGGTGCGGTACGGGTTGTTCCAGTCGAAATTCATGCCGAATCATCGCGTGGGGTAAACCCGTACTTTACCGTAGCGGCTGTCCGTATCCGGCCGCCCGTATCCGGCCGCCCGTAGTCCGGCGTAGTCTTTGGCAGCTTTCTTGCCGGGTGGCCCAATGAAAAAACCCCTGGGGCAAGCCCAGGGGTTTGGATAGCTCCGGCACCGCCGCCCAAGGCGGCGGATTCGCGTCTTACTCTTCTTCGACGAAGGTCTCTTCGCGCTTCTTGCGGATGGCGGGCAGGGCCACCAGGATCACCAGGAAGGCGGCCACGGCCAGCAGCGATGCCGACAGCGGACGCGTCACGAAGGTGCTGAAATCGCCACGCGACAGCAGCAATGCACGGCGGAAGTTCTCTTCCATCATGGGACCCAGAACCAGGCCCAGCAGCAGCGGTGCGCCTTCGCACTTGAGCTTCGACCACACGTAGCCGATGACACCGAAGATGGCCGTTGTGAAGATGTCGAACGAGTTGTAGTTCAACGAATACACACCGATCGTGCAGAACACCAGAATTGCCGGGAACAGGATGCGGTAGGGCACCTTCAGCAGCTTGACCCACAGGCCGATCAGCGGCAGGTTCAGCACCACCAGCATCAGGTTGCCGATCCACATCGAGGCGATCAGGCCCCAGAACAGCTCCGGGTGGCTCGTCATGACTTGCGGGCCGGGCTGGATGTTGTGAATCGTCATTGCGCCGACCATCAGCGCCATCACGGCATTACCCGGGATACCCAGCGTCAGCAGCGGGATGAACGAGGTTTGTGCCGCGGCGTTGTTCGCCGATTCCGGGCCCGCCAGGCCGGCCGGGTGGCCCTTGCCGAAGCGTTCCGGATTCTTCGAGATCTTCTTTTCCAGGGTGTAGGAAGCGAAGGACGACAGCACGGCGCCACCGCCAGGCAAGATACCCAGGGCCGAACCCAGGGCCGTTCCGCGCAGCACGGCGGGAGCGGCTTCCTTGAATTCCTGCTTGTTCGGGTACAGCGAGCCGATCTTGTCGGTGATGTCGACGCGGTTTTCCTTCTGCTCCAGGTTGGTCATGATTTCGGCAAAGCCGAACACACCCATGGCCACGATGGCGAAGTCGATACCGTCTTGCAGTTCGGGGATGCCGAAGTCGAAGCGGGCAACGCCCGAGTTGACGTCGGTGCCGACCATGCCCAACAGCAGGCCCAGGATGATCATCGAGATCGCCTTGGGCAGCGAGCCCGAAGCCAGCACCACGGCGCCGACCAGACCCAGGCACATCAGCGAGAAGTACTCGGCGGGACCGAACTTGAAGGCCACTTCAGCCAGCGGAGGCGCGAACGCGGCCAGCAGCAGCGTAGCCACGCAACCGGCAAAGAACGAGCCCAGCGCGGCGATAGCCAAGGCGGCACCGGCACGGCCGTTACGGGCCATCTGGTGACCGTCCAGCACGGTCACCACCGCGGACGTTTCCCCTGGCAGCGCCACAAGAATTGCCGTAGTGGAACCGCCGTATTGCGCGCCGTAATAGATGCCCGCGAGCATGATCAGGCCGGCAATCGGGGGCAACACATACGTGATCGGAAGCAGCATCGCGATGGTCGGGACCGGGCCAATACCCGGCAACACGCCAATCAGCGTGCCCAGAATGCAGCCCAGCAGTGCATAGGCCAGGTTCTCGGGCGTGAACGCCACCGAGAAGCCCAACATCAGGTTGTCAAACAATTCCATGACCGGTTGCTCCTTAGTTCATGCCCAGAAAGGACGGCCACAGCGGGAAGATCAGCCCCAGCCCCTTGACGAATGCCAGATACGAGAACACCACCAGGAAGATCGCGTTGGCGACGGCGACCTTCAAGCTGAACTCATGGCTGGCCAGGCTGCTTACGACAACCAGGATGAATACCGAAAGGTAGATGCCCAGCGGCTTCAGGATGAAGCCGTACAAGACGACCGAACCCACGACGAGAAAAACGATGCGCCAGTCGAACTTGTCGATGTGCGTTTCGTGCGCTTTCTTGGAAAGCGAGCCAAGCAGCACGATGGCGCCCAGCAAAGCCAGAACAATGCCTAGCCAGAAAGGAAAGTACCCTGGGCCCATTCGGGCAGCAGTACCCATTTGGTAGCTGCTGGCCTGCCAGGCGAATCCCAGTCCAAGGGCGATGAACATCACCCCAGACCAGAAGTCCTGTCGATTGCGTAGCTGCATGATTGGTTGGCTCCTGTTTACAGCATGTAGATAAAAAAGTTTGTAGCCGGAGGGGACTCGCCGAAAGGCGAGTGACAGGCACAAAAAAGGCACTTCAGGGTGCCATTAGTTATTCTGAAAGCGACGGCGTGGTTTCTTGAAAGGGCGAATGGTAATGGACGCCTGCCACGCTGCAAACCCTGTAAGGTCCGTGAAAGGCTGGGGTTTTCCCTAGAATTCGGGTACTCCCGACCCCCAGATGTAACGGCGCGGGAAGATTGAGGGCTTTTTGAAAGCTAAGTGAAAGTTTATAGAAAGAAATGCGAAAGCCGGATCGGCCGGATGCGGGGATTTTGGAGGAGGGGGACTTTTCTTCTGGGGCCGGAATCGGTTAGCCTCGCGCCGCCGACATCACAACCGTAATTCCTACCGAATATTGCCGGGTTTCTCACCTTGCGTGAAGAGGCCCGGTCTACCTCAGGATGGTTTACGATAGCGCCCATGCTGCAAGATCTAGACCAACTCGCCGCCCGAATCGGGCAATTGGTGCAACGCACCCGCCAACTCCACGCAGAGCGTGATGCGTTGCGCCTACGCTTGAACGACTTCGAAGCTGAGCAACGTGTGCTGAAGCAGCGCGCCGCCGAGCGCGAGGCCGACATCGTCACGTTGAAATCCAAGCTTCAGGATCACGACGGCGCCGTCACCGCGATGCTCGAGCAAGCCCAGCAGGCCGAAGTTGCCTTGCGCGAACAGCTTGCCCGCGAATCCGCCGAACGCCAAGCGCTTGAGTCGCGCTTCGCCGCCCGCGAATCTGAACTGCAAGGCACCTTGCAATCTCGCGACAACGAACTACAGCGCTTGCGCGTGGCCGCCGCTTCGGCCCGCGAGCGCATTGACGCCGTGCTGGCCCGCCTGCCGGGCGCACCGTCTGGAGAGCAACACTGATGGAACGCGTAGACGTAACCATATTAGGACGCGACTATTCGCTGGCTTGCTCCGCGGAAGAGAAGCCCACGTTGATGGCCGCCGTGCGCCATGTCGACCAGTTGATGCTTCGTATCCAGGGAACCGGCAAGATTTCCAGCAACGAACGCATTGCTGTCATGGCCGCATTGCAGGTGGCCGGCGAGCTGCTTGCGATGAAGGCGCCCGATGGTCCGCTAGGGGGTTTGGCGGTTGGCGACTTCAAGCGTAGAATTGAGGACATGAACGCAGTACTCGATGACGCCTTGTCGGGTCAGGAAAAACTGCTCTAACGTTCATAAAGCTGTATTCAAGAATTTTCAGTTTGTCCCTGCCGTGTCCGTGACTAGGCCATACATTCTCTGAACCTATGTCTTTTGGCATATTGGTTGCGGGAGTGCAGAGCTGGAGTGATTGTCTCTCGTAGACGAACCCGACGCTCTTCGGAACGCGACCACCTTGAACCTCAGGGTTCGAGATGCCGGCCTTGACGGCACAGGCGGGGCATCTATCCCAGCGGGCCTGCCAACAGCGCAGGTCCGCGTCGGGTGCCAAAAATCCCCCAAGTTATTCCCCTCTGTCCTCTATCCTAGGACCCGTCCATGTTCAAACACCCTGTTTTTTCGCTGACGAAACTCGGCGCAGCGTGCGCAGCCGTGGCCGCCATCGCCGCCGTGCAACCGGCATACGCGCAAGCGCAAGGCGCCGTGGCGCCCGCCGCAACGGAAGCGTCCACGAATCGTTCTCCCGAAATGACGCTGCAAGCCGCGGCCTCGTCAGAAGTCAAGCAGGACACCGTCCGCATTTCCTTGACGGCTGAAGTCGATGCTCCCGATCAGCCGGCCGCCGGCAAGAAGCTGACGGCCATCCTGGATGACGTCGTCAAACGCGCGCGTGACACCAAGGGTGTTGAAGTCCGCACGGGCGGTTTCAACGTGTGGCCTAACACGAGCAGCAAGGGCAAGATCAGTTCGTGGCGTGGGCAGGGCGAAGTTGTGTTGGAGTCCAAGGACTTCGACGCGGCGGCCGCGTTGGCTTCCAAGCTGTCGGACAAGACGGCCATCTCGAACATCGCGTTTTCGCTGTCGCGTGAAGCGCGCGAGGCCGAAGAGCGCAAGCTGCTGAAAGAAGCGGCGCAGGCGTTCAAGGACCGTGCCCTGGCCGCGGCAAACGCGTTCGGATTTTCAGGCTACCGCCTGTCCAAGCTGGAACTGGGTGGCTCAGGCGGCCCGGTGCCGATGCCGCGCATGCTGGGCGCGGCCGCCATGGCTAAAGACGCATCCGGCGGCTTCAGTCCGGACGTCCCGCTGGAAGCGGGAGACGTCACGGTCAGCGTCGCCGTTAACGGGACGATCGTTTTGCAGTAAGGGTGAACATGATGGCGCCCAAGGCGACCATCGGCACGGACAGCCACTGTCCCATGCTCAAGCCCCCCGCGAGCAGGCCCAGGAAGTTGTCCGGCTCGCGGGTGAATTCCACTAGGAAGCGGAACGTTCCGTAGCCCATCAGGAACAGCCCGCTAACCTGGCCCAGCGGCCGCGGCTTGCTGGAAAACCACCACAGCAACGCAAACAGCACGATGCCTTCCAGGCCCAGCTCATACAGCTGGGACGGATGGCGTGCCAGCCCGTCGCCGCTGTCCGGGAACACCATGGCCCACGGCACATCGGTCGGGCGACCCCAAAGTTCGCCATTGATGAAGTTGCCCAGTCGGCCAAAACCCAGGCCCAGCGGGATCAGCGGCGCGATGAAATCACTGATGGCGAAAAACGGCAGCTTCTTCTTGCGGGCGAACAACAGCATGACGACGATCACGCCGATCAGCCCGCCGTGAAACGACATGCCGCCCTGCCATAGATAGGCCACTTCCAGCGGGTGCGCCAGATAGTACGCAGGCTTGTAGAACAGCACGTAGCCCAGCCGGCCACCCAGCACCACGCCCAGCACGCTGTAAAAAATCAGGTCTTCAAGATCGCGCATGTTCAGCGACGTGGTGTGGCCGCTTGTAATGCGCCGACGCCCAAGCACATACACCAGGGCGAAACCCGCCAGGTACATCAGCCCGTACCAATGAATGGCCAGCGGCCCGATCTGCAAGGCTACGGGGTCGAATTTTGGATATTGCAGCATGTTCTGCCCGACACAATAAAGTTGAATGATAATAACCGGCGAGCACTGAAGATTCGCACGCATGCAAGCGAGCCAGCTTCCCGGGCGCGTTCGCCATGTCCGCACCCCGACGGCCGACAGGAGAGACAGACCATGCCGAACAATGAACGTTCCCGCCACATCACCCACGGCGTCGCGCGCGCGCCCAACCGCGCCATGTATTACGCGCTGGGCTACAAAGAAGCCGACTTCGACAACCCCATGATCGGCGTGGCCAACGGCCATTCCACGATCACGCCGTGCAACAGCGGGCTGCAAAGGTTGGCGGACGCCGCCATCGATGCAATCCGTGCATCCAGCGCGAATCCCCAGGTGTTCGGCACGCCCACCATCTCGGACGGCATGTCGATGGGTACGGAGGGCATGAAGTATTCACTGGTGTCGCGCGAGGTCATCGCCGACTGTATCGAGACCGCAGCGCAAGGCCAATGGATGGACGGCGTGGTGGTCATCGGCGGCTGTGACAAGAACATGCCCGGTGGCATGATTGCCCTGGCGCGCACCAACGTGCCCGGCATCTACATCTATGGCGGCACCATCAAGCCCGGCCATTACAAAGGCAACGACCTGACCATCGTGTCGGTGTTCGAGGCCGTGGGCGAATACACCATGGGGCGCATGCCGGAAGCCGATTTCAAGCAGATCGAAAAATGCGCGATACCGGGCTCGGGTTCCTGTGGCGGCATGTACACCGCCAACACCATGAGCTCCGCCTTCGAAGCCATGGGCATGAGCCTTCCGTATTCCAGCACGATGGCCAACGAGGACGACGAGAAAGTCGTGTCGGCTGCCGAGTCGGCCCGTGTGCTGGTCGATGCGGTGCGACGCAATCTACGACCGCGCGACATCATTACGCGCGAGTCCATTGAAAACGCCGTGTCCGTCATTATGGCCACGGGCGGTTCCACGAATGCCGTGTTGCACTTCCTGGCTATCGCTCATGCCGCCGAGGTGCCGTGGACCATCGACGACTTCGAACGCATCCGCAAGCGTGTGCCGGTTCTGTGTGATTTGAAGCCGTCGGGCAAATACGTCGCCACCGATCTGCACCGCGCGGGCGGCATCCCGCAGGTGATGAAGCTGCTGCTGAATGCCGGCCTCTTGCATGGCGACTGCATCACCATCACAGGCAAGACCATCGCAGAGACGCTGGCGGATGTGCCGGATGCGCCGCGCACGGATCAGGACGTCATCATGCCGCTGGACCGCGCGCTGTATCCGCAGGGCCATTTGGCGATTCTGAAGGGAAATTTGTCGCCGGAAGGCTGCGTGGCCAAGATCACGGGGCTGAAGAATCCAGTCATGACCGGCCCGGCGCGCGTCTTCGATTCCGAGGATGACGCGATGACGGCCATCATGGCGCGGCAGATCAAGGACGGTGACGTCGTTGTCATCCGTTATGAGGGTCCCAAGGGCGGGCCCGGCATGCGCGAAATGCTGGCGCCTACGTCCGCGCTGGTGGGGCAGGGCCTGGGCGAAACGGTGGGGCTGATCACCGATGGCCGTTTTTCCGGCGGCACGTGGGGAATGGTGGTCGGCCACGTCGCGCCTGAAGCCTACGTTGGTGGCCCGATCGCCCTGATCCAGGAAGGCGATTCGGTTACCATCGATGCCCACAAGCTGCTGCTGCAGCTGAACATCAGCGACGAAGACTTGGCGGCTCGTCGCCAGGCCTGGGTCCAGCCCAAGCCGCGTTATACACGCGGTGTGCTTGCCAAATTCGGCAAGCTCGCCAGCACCGCGAGCCGTGGGGCAGTTACCGATGCATTTGAAGATTAGTCTGTGGGCGGCTGCGGCCTGCGTGTTGAGCGCAGGCGCTGTCCAGGCACAAACCACCGGCCTGGATTTGGCCAAAAGCAAGGCCTGTATGGCTTGCCATCAGGTAGAAGCCAAACGCGTGGGGCCACCCTTGAAGAGCGTGGCGGAACGTTATGCGGGGCAGGGCGAGGCCATGGTGGATTACCTGGCCGGCAAGATTCGTGGTGGCGGTCGTGGCGCGTGGGGCGCGGTTCCCATGCCTGCCCAAACGCATGTCAGCCAGGAAGACGCCCGCCTGCTGGCCGAATGGATATTGTCGCTGGCGCCCGCCAAGCAGTAGTCTTAATCTTTACGTCCCGCGCACGATGCGCGGGGGCGCGGCCCGCAATGGGGTCGCCTATAAGAGAGGAATTGTCATGGCAGAACAACCTTCCCCCGGCAACGAGGTCGCCGTCCTTGGCGGCGGCTGCTTCTGGTGCGTCGAAGCGGTCTTCGTCGATCTGCGTGGGGTCAAAAGCGTCTTGCCCGGCTACAGCGGCGGGCATGTCGACAACCCGAGCTATGAACAGGTATGCGGCAAAGACACCGGGCATATCGAAGTGGCCCGAATTGAGTTCGACCCGTCGGAATTGTCGTTCAGCGATTTGCTACGTGTGTTTTTCGCTACCCACGATCCCACTACGCCGGGGCGCCAGGGCAATGACATTGGCCCGCAGTACGAGTCGGCCATCTTCTGGCAGAACGAATCGCAGCGCGAGCAGGCCGAGGCCGTCATGGCCGAGGTCGAGGCGCAGCAGGTGTATGACGCGCCCATCGTCACCAAACTGCTACCGCCCGCGCGGTTCTGGCAAGCCGAGGACTACCACAGCAATTACTTTGCTTTGCATCCCGAACAAGGCTATTGCCAGTTTGTGATCGCGCCCAAGGTCGCGAAGTTCCGTAAGCAATTCCAGGATCGCCTGAAGCGCTGAGTCCATCTTCGCGGTGCCCTCGCGTGTGCCGCGGGCAAAAAAAAACCCCACCATTTGGTGAGGCTTCAAAGCCAGCGCCGATGCGTGGGCACTGCGCGCTGGCAGGGGAAGTGATTACTCGACGTTCTTTACAACGCCGCGACGCATCTGGTCCAGCTCGATCGATTCGAACAAAGCCTTGAAATTGCCTTCGCCGAAACCGTCGTTGCCCTTGCGCTGAATGATCTCAAAGAAGATCGGCCCGATCTGGTTTTCCGTGAAGATCTGCAGCAACAGGCCACCACCCGGTGCGCCGTCCAACAAGATGCGGTTTTTCTGCAGACGTGCAACGTCTTCACCGTGGTTGGGCAGGCGGCGGTCCAGCAGCTCGTAATACGTTTCCGGCGTGTCCAGAAACACGACGCCCGACTCGCGCAGCGCCTCAATAGTGCTGTAGATGTCATCCGTGGCCATCGCGATATGCTGGATGCCTTCGCCACGGTACAGGTCCAGATACTCCTGGATCTGTCCTTTTTCTTCCGTGCCTTCTTCGTTGATCGGAATGCGGATGTTGCCGCAAGGCGAAGTCATGGCCTTCGACTTCACGCCCGTCACCTTGCCTTCGATATCGAAGTAGCGCACTTCGCGGAAGTTGAACAGGCGCTCGTAGAACTCCGACCACTCGGCCATGCGGCCCTTGTGGACGTTGTGTGTCAGGTGATCCACAAGCGTCAGGCCAGCACCGCGATGGTTCAGGTCGGCCTGTGCATTGTCTGGGTCGACGGGCACGAAGTCCACGTCATAGATGCTGATGTCGCCAATACCACCGTGGCCTTCCTTGCCGGTCCAGCGGTCAACCAGGTAAATCAGCGAATCGCCAATGCCCTTGATGGCCGGGATGTTCAGTTCCATCGGACCACTGTGCGAATCGAAGCCCCACGCACCCAGCTCTAAGGCGCGCTTGTATGCGGCATTGGCGTCTTGCACGCGAAACCCGATCGCACAGATCGACGGTCCGTGCAGCCGTGCGAAACGTTGTGCAAAGGAATCCGGTTCGGCGTTGATCAAAAAGTTGACGCCGCCCTGACGATACAGCGTGACATCCTTGTGGCGGTGCTTGGCAATTGCCTTGAAGCCCAGCAGCTCGAACACCTTGCGCAACGCGGCGGGGTCCGGCGCGGCGTACTCAATGAACTCGAACCCGGCGGTGCCCATCGGGTTGTCCCACGGTTGGAATGCGCTGCTCATATGTCTGCTCCCTTGCATCATTTTTCAGGACGACTTGTCCTTCAAGTCTAGAAGGAGATTGTAGGTAGGATCGACGGGCAGACAATTGCAAACATGGCTTCGAAGCCTGGGTCTTGAGCAATAATATTGCCGCATTGGAAACTTCTGAGGCAATAAATGTCTGATATCGAGCTTGATAGGACAGATCTAAGGATTCTGGCCGAACTGCAACGCGACGGCCGCTTGAGCAATCAGGAACTAGCGGACCGGGTTTCCCTATCCCCCAGCCCATGCCTGCGCCGGGTCCGGCGGCTGGAAGAGAAAGGCTTCATCAAAAAGTACGTAGCCTTGATCGACGCCGAGAAGGTCGGCTTGGGGCTGTTGGCATATGTGAATATCCGCCTGAACAAACACAGCGGTTCCAGCCATGCCCCAATGAGTGACTTCGCCCGCGACGTGCAACTGTGGCCAGAGGTCGTCGAATGCTATGCGATGTCGGGTGACATGGATTACCTTTTGCGAATTCAGGTGGCCGATCTTGCGCATTTTTCCCGCTTCGCAATGGACACGCTGATGCGCCACCCGGCAGTTGTCGACATGCGGTCCTTCTTTGCGCTTCAGCAAATCAAAGAAACGACAGAGCTGCGTCTGTAGGCGTGGCGTTGGTCTCTCTATATATAGACCCTATACAGAAGGCTTTCTATATAGACATAGAGGGGCGGGCAAGACCCGGCCTGCTGCGAGGGCCTTCCTATGGTCCGCACGACGGCGTCAGCGGCCCGTTAACAGGGTGTGTCCCTTTAAATGTTCACTTTTCTGCAAAATGGGTGTCAACTTGGACAGCGCCCTGAAAATTCCGTGCTATAGTCTCGCTCCTTCGCAGTTCAGACACTTTGAACCGCGAAGCCAAGCAGTACGACGGGCTTCGGCCTGCCGCCAAGTAGCCAGTGATGGCCGCCAAGTGGGATTGCAAGGATCGGTGCAAATCAGGCAAAAGCCAGTTGCACTTTCTGCAAAAATCGTGCTATAGTCTTGGGCTTGGCTGGCGATGGCGAATAAGGGTTTACCCGGTTCGATATCTCAAGTCATCTGAGCAGTAACCGGCCTCTGGTTTTCAGGGTCGCCGCTAGCGAAAGCCGGTGGCGGGGTTGCAAGATAGGATGCAAATTAGGCAAGAGCCGGTTGCATAATCTGCAAAAGTCGTGTTATAGTTTCAGGCTTGGCAGTTGCCGAAAACTTAGGGTTTACCCGGATGGGTGGTTCTGATGTTTCGATAGCTGCTAAAGGGAGCGGACCTGAAAGAGGTCGCAGGCAAGAAAGCGGTGGCGCGAAAGCGAACGAAGCTGACTTGACAAGCGATAAAAACTTCTTCATAATCTCGCCTCTCTGCTGCTGAAAACAGCAAGCGACGCAAAGCGAAAGCCGCGCAGCGCTGGCAGGATCAGCAGGTAGCAGTAAGCAGTTTGTAGTACCGAATTTGCAGTACCGCTCTTTAACAATTAAACAACCGATAAGTGTGGGCGCTTGATGCGATGCACTGTGATTCAGGTC
>NZ_JBLVOL010000045.1:0-14895 GCF_053543755.1 Achromobacter semiaridum
CCGCTGCTACTCCAGCCGCTACCGGCACACCCGCCACCACTGCCACGCCTGCGGGCGCCGCCGCCGCGCCGACGGTCATCATTCCGACCGAGCTGGACACGAAGGCGTGTATCGCCAAGTTGCGCAAGGGTGCCACCGCCAATGGCCTGACCGTGGCGGATTGGGATAAATACACAGCCAGCGCCAAGCTCCTGCCCACTACCGTTGCGTCCGCCAAGGGCCAGCCCGAAGGGCGCGAAAGCTGGTGGGACTACATCGCCAAGACCGTGGACGACGAGCGCGTCAATGACGGCCTGGCGGTGATGAAGAAAGTGGGCCCGCAACTGAGCACCATCAGCCAGCAATACCAGGTGGACCCCGCCACGCTGGTGGCGATTTTTGGTATTGAAACCAACTACGGCCGGCAGATTGGCAAGACCGACGTGCTGAATGCCTGGTTGACGCGTGCCTGCACGGAAAACAAAACGCTGTGGGAAAAAAACGCCTACGCCTCGGTGCGCCTGCTGCGTGACGGCACGGTTCCGGCGGACAGCTTCGTGGGTTCCTGGAGCGGCGCTTTCGGCATGACGCAGTTCATTCCGACGTCCTTCTACGAACTGGCCGCCGATGGCGATGGCGACGGCCGCATCGATCTTTACAATTCGCTGCCTGACGCGCTGGCGTCTACCGCCAACCACCTGCGCAAGCGCCGCGCCAAGTGGACGCATGGGCTGCCGGCCGTGGTAGAAGTGCGCGTGCCGGCCGAATTGGCCGCCGCCATCCCGCCCGAACCGGACGCGGAATACGTGGGCTCGCAAGACCGCCGCACGATTGCCCAGTGGGCGCAGGCGGGCTTGAAGCAGGGTGATGGGTCGGTGCTGAAGCTGCCGTCGGGCAATGACGAGCAAGCCTATCTGTTCGCGCCCACCGGCGCCAAGGGGCCGGTGTTTCTGGCTACGGTGAACTTTGACGCCATCCTGCATTACAACCAGTCGCGCCGTTATGGGTTGGCGGTGTCGTTGCTGCTGAACCGCTTGCAGGGCCGCCCGGGCATCATCGCGGCGTGGCCGACGGATGACCCCGGCCTGTCGCGCGCCGAGATCAAGCAGTTGCAGGAAGAGCTGTACGGCCGTGGCTACGACGTGGGCGAGGCGGACGGCATACCCGGCGCCAAGACCCGCGACGCGGTGCGCGCCGAACAGGAACGCCGCAACCTGCCGCAAGATGGCCGGGTGGGCAAACGCATTCTGGATGCGCTGAAGGCTGACAAGCCCGACGCCCTGCGCGCGCGGCCGGCGAAGTAAGCCCGCCGTACCGGGGCGGCTACTGTCATGCGTCGCCTTGCGCCGCTATGATGTAGCCGCCCCGTTTTCTTTTCGACCGTCATGCCGCATGCCGCATTTCCTGACGTTTTCCTGACACCTCGCTTGCGCGCCGAGCGCATGCGTCAGTCGCACCTGCCGTTCATCACGCAGATGCATGCCAATGCGGACGTGATGGCCACAATGGGCGGTACGCGCGACGCCGCCGCCAGCCGGTTGTACTTGGCGCAAAACGTGGCCCATTGGCTGGACCATGGCTACGGCATGTATGTGCTGCAAACGCGGGAGCATGGCGCGTTGGCAGGGCGCGCCGGCCTGAAGTTCACGGTTACCGATGAAGGCGGCGCCATTGAGCTTGCCTATGCGTTCGACCCGGATTGCTGGGGCCGGGGTTACGCCGTCGAGATCTCAACGGCGCTGGTCGGGTTGGGTTTCAGGCTGCTGCCGGTGGACACGTTGTGCGCGGTCGCGATCCGATCCAACACGGCATCGCGCCGGGTGTTGGAGAAGATCGGCATGCGCCTGCTTGGCGATGTGGAGGCGGCAGCTGACAACGCCAACGCCAACGCCAACAACGCCAACAACGCCAACAACGCCAACAACGCCAACAACGCCAACAACGCCAACGCCAACCAGGCCGACAACGCCGTCGCCAACGCCAAGCCCGACTCCAACGCCAAGGTCCGCTACGAGATTCACCGCGGGCAATGGCGCGACCAGCAAGACGTGGCCGACGCGAATGCAGCGTTGCCGTCGCGTTAACATCCGGCCATGAGCCCCCGCCTACCGACCCCTCCCGACGACGATCCTATCCCTGTCCCGCCGGAACCGCCCGCGCCGGATGAATGCTGCAACAGCGGCTGCATCCCGTGCGTGTACGACCGGTATGACGAAGCCATGGACAACTATCGCCAGGCCCTGAAAGCCTGGCGTAGCCGTCATGAGGCGCTCAGCCCGCCAGCTTCATGTGAATGATGGGGAAGGGGCGGCCGGCGTCATCGTGCGCCGAGCGCCCGGTGTCGACGAAGCCGTAGTGCTTGTAGAAGCCATGCGCCTGCGGGTTTTGTTCATTGACGTCCACCAGCAGCGTGCCGTGCAGCGAGCGGGCAAAGTTCAGCAGGCGGCGGCCCGCGCCCTTGCCGCGCTTGCTGGCATCCACGAACAGCATGTCGACCTTGTTGCCCGTCAGCCCCATGAAGCCGGCGATGTCGCCGTCTTCATCTTCGCAGACCCACACCCGCACTGACGGCAGGTAAGTGTTGAGGATCTGCGGGTACATCCCCTGGATTTCTTTTTCGGTCAGGAAGGAATGCGTGGCGCGCACCGAACGGAGCCAGATGTCCGCCAGGGCCAGGTCGTCGCCGTGATTGCGTTCTCGGATATTCATTTCTTATTGGTCTTTACAGCCCTGAGCGGTACAGCTCGGTCGCAGCCAGGACGGTTTCCATTTGCACAGTATGCGCGAAGATAAAGCGGTCGCCGTAGACGGTTTCATCCGGAAACTCGGAAATCAGCGCCAGCGGCAGTTCTTCGCGGTCGGTCTCGGTGATCTGTACGGGAATGCCGTTCATGACATCGAACCCTGTTTCGAGTGCATGCGCATGAAACAGTTCCAATTGCCGCGCATTGAATTCCACCAGCCCCGGCACGTTGCGGGCCAGGCGCGCGGTAACGCCTTCTATCAGGCGGTGCGCGCGCTCGCCCCAACCCGGGTGATGGCGCAGCACCAGGAAGAAGCCCTTGGGGATCGTCCACAGTTCGAAGTTGCGGGGCAGGTAGCCCGATAGCGGCCGGGTCCATTCGTGCGCGGGGTAGCCGTGCAGGTTGATGTGCAATTGCGCGCCGCTGATGGCATGCGCCTGATGGCGGCCGTCGCGTTCGAAGAATGGAGCATGCTCGCGGTAGGCGATATCGTCGCCCAGCGCGCTGTAGCGCGAGGCGTGCAGCATGTGGCGCGGGTGGTGTTCGCGCAGGCGGTTGAACAGCGCGTAGCCGTCGGGGTTTTCCGAGGCAATCAGCGCGAAGTGCGCGTCGCCGCGTTCGGCCAGCGCCTGGGTGGCGCGCAACGCGCCGACGACGCCCGAGGTTTCATTGGCATGCTGCGCGCCCGAAATGAAGACGGCGGGGCCCGGGCCACGGACATACGTCCCCAGCACGGGTCTGCCTTGGCGCGATACCGCCTGGAACGTGTCGCCGCCAAAAGCCGCCATACAGCCGGCGATCTGGCCCGCCGTCAGCGGCTCGCGGCATTGCGCCAAGGGGGCGTCGGTCAGCACGGGCGTGACGGCTGCAACATGCGCGAACGGCTCTAGCGAAATCTGCACGCGTGCCGCGCCGTCGTGGCGGCGGATGTCGGGAATGATCTGGCCCGGTTGCAGACCGCGGTCGCCGGACGGGCGGCCCGAATGATGTTGAAAATGTTCCAGCAACGTGAAGTAAACGTCCTCGTGCAACGCCTCGAACGTGCTGACGATTTCTTCATCCACCGGCAGCGCGAAGTCCATGCCGGGCAGGTCCACGCGGATTTCCAGGCGGTCGAAATACGGTTCATGCGCGCCCCAGGGGTGGTTGCGCACCGTGTCCACGATGCTGCGGAACACCTGCTGGTATTCAGTCGATTGCGCGCCATTGGTTTGCACCACGCCGTCGGCGTCCTGCACGCGCAGCCAGCCGGTAGGCGAGAGTTCGGGCGTGCCATCCTGGGCCGCGCCCACGACGTTTGGGGCGAACACGCGTGCGTCGACCTGGCGGCCGTCGGCGTAGGTCAGGGTGACGTCGTAATGCAAGTCGTTGGCGCCGGCCTGCATGACGACGCGCACGCCGTCCAGCAGCGCAACAAGCGGATACGCTTCCAGCGTGAAGCGCTTGGCCTGCGCGTGTTCGTGCAGCGGGTAGCGCACCAGCGCGGACACCAGGCCCTCGCGCTGGACGTCTTCCAGAAAGAAATGCAGCAGCGGTTTGTACGCGCTGCGAAAGCGCGCGGTGACGCCGGCCTGCGCCAGCCGGGCCTGCGCCGCGCGGCGGGCTTCCACGCCTTCGAAGAGCCAGCCTTCCACGACCGCGCCGCGCCAGGCGGGCGCCAGGTAGGCATGGGTCCAGGCGTCCAGCGTGCGGTCAAATGTTTTATCAAGCAAAGACATGCTTTGTGTTCCTTCGGGGTTCTGGCGGCATCCTGCAAATTCACAAATGCCCCTTGCGGGGCATTTGGTCTTTTACACCTTTCCGGTCGGGTCCAGGCGGTCGCGCAGCCAATCGCCCAGGAGGTTCAGGCCCAACACGGTCAGCATGATCGCCACCCCGGGAAAGACGCTGACCCACCACGCCGTCTGCATATACGTGCGGCCATCGGCCAGCATGCCGCCCCAGCTGGGAATCATCGGGTCCACGCCCAAGCCCAGGAAGGTCAGGCTGCTTTCCAGCAGGATGTTGTTGGCCACGTTCAAGGTCATCAGGATCACCAGCGGGCCCAGCAGGTTGGGCACGATGTGGTGGCGGATCATGGCCAGGTCACGTACGCCGAACGCGCGGGCGGCCAACACGAATTCGCGTTCACGCAGCGCCAGCACCTGGGCGCGCACCAGCCGCGCATACTGCACCCACTGCGACACGATCATGAAAAAGATCACGTTGAACAGGCCGCCGCCCAGGATGGCGATGAACGTGATGGCCACCAGGATGAACGGCAGCGCCAATTGCACGTCGGCAAAGCGCATGACGATCATGTCCCAGAAGCCGCGGTAATAACCGGCGATCAGGCCCATGACGATGCCCAGCAACGCGCCGCCGATCACGGACGCAAAGCCCACCATCAGCGAGATCTTGCCGCCGACGATGACACGCGCCAGCACGTCGCGGCCCAGCGGGTCGGTGCCGAAGGGATGCGCGGCCGACGTGAAGGGCGCCATCAGGCGGGCGGCCAGGTCCATGGATTCGCCGCCATCGGGAAACAGCCAGCCCGACGTCAGCACCAACAGGATCATCACGCCGGTCAGCAACGCGCCCAGCACGAATTCCAGCGAACGATAGCGGCTGCGCGGCTTGATGGGGGCGGGCGCGGCGGCGGTGGAGGAGGTTGTCTGCATAAGGCTCAGCGCGTGCGGATACGGGGGTCGACGATGCCGTAGGCGATGTCGACGATCAGGTTGACCAGGACAATGACGGCCGCCAGCACGGTGACCGTGCCTTGCAGCACCGGGTAGTCGCGGCCTGAAATGGCGTCGAACGCCAGCGTGCCCAGGCCCGGCCAATTGAAGACCATTTCAATGACGACGATGCCGCCGATCAGGCCGCCAAATTGCAGCCCCAGATACGTAATGAGCGGAATCGCGCAATTGCGCAGCGCATGCTTGTACAGCACCACGCGTTCCTTCAGGCCCTTGCTGCGCGCCACCATGATGTATTGCGCCGACAGCGTTTCAAGCATGGTCGTGCGCACCAGGCGGATGTTGGTGGCGCTAAGGATGATGGCCATCGTCAGCGACGGCAGCACCAGGCTGGCCGGCCCGCTCCAGCCCGAAGGCGGCAACAGCGGAAAGGTGATCGACAGCAGCAGCACCAGCATCAGCGCCAGCCAGAAGTTCGGAAACGACAGGCCCACCAGCGACAGGATGCGGATGGCTTGGTCCGTGGCCTTGCCGCGTTTGATGGCCGCCTGGATGCCCAGCGGCAGCGAGATCAGAATCGACACGATCAACGACGTAAACGCCAGCATCAGCGTGGCGGGCAGGGCGTCGCCGATCAGCTTGGCGACAGACGTGCCGCCCATGAAGCTGCGGCCGAAATCGCCATGCAGCAGCCCTTGCATGTAAGACAGGTATTGTTCGTGGAAGGGGCGGTTCAGGCCCAGCGCCTGGCGGATGTTGGCCAGGTCTTGTTCGGTGACGCTGCCCGAGCCCTGGCTGAGCATCAGCGCGGGGTCGCCGGTCAGGCGTACGGCATAGGAAACCAGCAATGTCACGGCGACGATCACGAAGACCGCCTGCAACACGCGCTTAATAAGAAATCCGGTCATGAGGCGCCGCCCCGGTTTTCACCGGGGCGGATCAGTGAGTTGATGCTACGAGTCCTGCTTTGGCCTGCCGGCGGGATGCCGCCGGGGCGAAGCGCCTGGCGCTTCGGAGCCGTTACTCCACGCTGGTCTGAAGGAAGCGGAATCGAATATCGCCGGGCACTTCCAGGTTCTTCACGCGCTTGTTCACGCCCACGATCGTGTTCAGGCTGTACAGCGGCATTTCCAGCGCCTGATCGGCGACGTACGCAGCGATTTCCTGCAACATGGCTTCGCGCTTCTTCACGTCATAGACGGTGCGTTGCGCTTCCAGCATGCCGTTCAGCTTGGCGTCATTGTCGTACGGGTTCCATTTCTGGCCCGTGTGATACATCAGGTATGCGGTGTTGTCGTAGTCGTACGTCCAGCCGCCCCATTGGTTCTGCCACATCTCGCCCGTCTTGCCGCCCGGGATGATGTCGTTAAGCAGCACGCCGGTTTCATACGGCTTGATGGTGGCGCGCACGCCCACGCCTTGCAGGTAGCCGGACACGGCCTGGGCCACTTCGCGGAAGTTCGAATCGCTGCCGCGCACGTCGATCTGCACGGTGGCGCCCGGCTTCACGCCGGCTGCGGCCAGCAGCTTCTTGGCTTCGGCGGGGTTGAAGGGCAGCGGCTTTTGCTCGGGGTTGTAGCCGAACGATTGCGGGCCCTGGAAGCTGGCAATGACCTTGGCCTGGCCCAGCAGCAGCTGCTTGACGATGGCCTCGCGGTCCACCGCCATGATCAGGGCGCGGCGCACGTCACGGTTCTGCGTGATGCCGCCGGTGGTCTTGTAGCGCAGGGCAAAGGCAACCGGGCCGCCCGTCGAGATAACGTCGGCGTTGCCCGACTTCTTCACCGTTTCGATCAGGCCCAGCGGGATCAGCGTGGCGATGTCGATGCGGCCGGCTTGCAGTTCGGCCACTTGCGTGCCGGGTTCGCTGATGAAGCGGTACACGACCTTGTCCAGCTTGGGCTTGCCGCCCCAGTAGTCGTCGTTGCGCGCCAAGGTCACGTTGACCTTGGGCTGATAGCTTTCAAACTTGAACGGGCCGGTGCCGACCGGGTTCGTGTTGAAGTAGTCCTCGCCCTTTTCCTTGATGTACTTGGGCGGCACGATCATGGCGCCGTAGCCGGCCAGCTTGGTCAAGAGCACGGGGTCCGGCTGCTTCAGGATGAAGTCGACGGTGTAGTCGTCCACCACCTTGATTTCACCGATGGAATCGTAGTTGGACTTTTGCGGGCCCTTGGCGCCTTCCGCGCCCAGCAGGCGTTCAAACGTGAACTTCACGGCTTCGGCGTTGAAGGGTTCGCCGTTATGGAACTTGACGCCTTCGCGCAGCTTGAAGCGCAGGCGCTTGTTGTCGTCCAGGTATTCCCAGCTGGTGGCCAGGCCCGGTTGCAGTTTCAGGTCGGCGCCGCGCATGGTCAGGCCGTCGTACAGGTTGCCGCCCACCGAGCCCCAGAACGTCACGAAGGTGTCGATGGGATCCCAGCTGCCCGGGTCCTGGTTGATGGCTACGCTGAGCGTGCCGGCGGCATGCGCGGTCGAGAAGACGGCGGGCATCGCGCCGCCCAACGCCAGGGTCAGGGCGGTGGCGGTGAAGGTGGTGCGTAGGAATTGCATGTTCGCTCCAGGGACGGGAACTCGGATCACACCGAGGAAAAAAAGGGGGGCTGAGGCTAGGCCGCGCGGGCCACCTGGTGGCCGGGCGCGAATTCAGTCAGCGGAATAATGGCCGGTTCGTCGCCGACGCGGCGTACCGGGCTGGGGATTTCACCTTCAATCAGCGACGTGTCGATGTGGCGGCCGGGTTCGGCCACCGGCACGGCGGCCAGCAGCTTGCGGGTGTACGCGTGCTGCGGCGATTCAAAGATCTGCCGGCGCGTGCCTAGTTCCACTATCTGGCCCAGGTACAGCACCGCGACGCGATGGCTGACTTTTTCCACCACCGCCATGTCGTGCGTGATGAACAGGTACGACAGGCCGCGGTCCTTTTGCAGATCCATCAGCAGGTTCAGGATCTGCGCCTGGATGGACACGTCCAGCGCCGACACGGATTCGTCGGCAATGATCAGCTTGGGGTTGCTGGCCAGGGCGCGCGCGATGCACACGCGCTGACGCTGGCCGCCCGAGAATTCATGCGGATAGCGCTTGGCGTGCTCGGGCTTCAAGCCCACCTGTTCCAGCAGTTCGCCCACGCGCCGCGCGATGGCGTCTTCGCCATGCAGCAGCCCGTGCGTGCGGATGGGTTCGGCAATGCTGAAGGCCACCGTCTTGCGCGGGTCCAGCGATGCGTAGGGGTCCTGGAAGATGTACTGGATTTCCTGGCGCAGACGCTGGCGGCCGGCGGCGTCCATCGAAAAAATGTCCTGGCCGTTGTAGCGCACCGCGCCCGAGGTGGGCGCCACCAGCTGCTGCAAGGTCTTGCCGATGGTGGATTTGCCGCTGCCGGACTCGCCCACCAGCGCCAGCGTTTCGCCGGGATAGACGTCAAAGCTGACCTCTTCCACGGCATGCACGCGGTGTGTCACGCGGCCGAACAGATTGTGGCCGACGTCAAAACGCGTCGTCAGCTTTTCCACGCGCAGCACGGGGGCGTCGTACGTGGCGGTGTCTTGTTCGCGGGTTTCGCCCACTTCGCGCAGGCTGTCGCCTTCCAGCACGGTTTGCGGCGTGCGCAGGGGCAGGTCGCGGCCCGTCAGGCTGCCCAGGCGCGGCACGGCGGCCAGCAGCGCGCGCGTGTACGGGTGCTTGGGTGCGTTGAAGATCTGGTCGACGGTGCCTTGCTCGACCTTCTTGCCGCGCAGCATCACGACCACGTCGTCGGCCATCTCGGCCACCACGCCCATGTCGTGCGTGATGAAGATGACGGCGGTGCCCAGGTCGCGCTGCAATTCGCGGATGGTGTTCAGGATCTGCGCCTGGATGGTGACATCCAGCGCGGTGGTGGGCTCGTCGGCGATCAGCAGGCGTGGCTGGCACGACAGCGCCATGGCGATCATCACGCGCTGGCGCATGCCACCCGACAGTTGGTGGGGATAACGGTCCAGCAGCTGCTCGGCATCCGGTAGGCGCACCTTGTCCAGCAGCTTGCGCGCGGACGCGCGCGCGGCCGAGCGCGACAGCTGCTGGTGCAGCATGATGGCTTCAACGATCTGGTCGCCGATGGTGAACACGGGGTTCAACGATGTCATCGGTTCCTGGAAGATCATCGCGATGTCGTTGCCGCGAATGGCGCGCATCTGCTCGTCCGTGGCGCGGGTCAGATCGGTCTCGCGGCCGTTGTCGTCGCGAAACAGGATCTGGCCGGTGGCGATGCGCCCGTTCGAGTAGTCCGTCAGCCGCATGATGGCCATGGACGTCACGGACTTGCCCGAACCGGACTCACCGACAATCGCCAGCGTGCGGCCGGGCTGGACGTCAAAGTCCAGGCCATCGACGGCGCGAAACACGCCGTTGTCGGTATTGAAGTCAACCGATACGCCGCGCACGGACAGCAGCGGGGCGGATGAAGATGCGGTGGTGCTAGACAACGTGGATTCTCACAGCGAGGTGGCGGCGCGGGCAGCCTGGTCGTACAGGCCCGACAGGGCGCGCAGGGTGTTGGCCAACTGGTGGCTGGCCTCGTTTGCCGCGGGCGAGTCGATGAACGACTTGACCAGGCACTGCTCGCGCACTTCGGCGTAGCGCGCAATGGCGGCGGCGCCGGCGTCGGTGGTGGTGTAGATCACTTCCTTGCCGGTCTTGGCGCTTTGCACGACACCCAGCCGCTCAAGTTTCTTTAGCGAATAGTTCACCAGATGCGTGTCTTCGACGTTCAAGGTGAAGCAAATGTCGGCCAGCTTCTTGCCGCGTCCACGGTGATACACGTGGTTCAGCACCAGGATGTCCAGCGAAGTCAGATCAGGCAGGCCGGCGCAGGCCATGCAGCGCACCATCCAGCGGTTGAACGCGTGCGACGCGATGATCAAGCCGAACTCCACCTCGGATAACTGCGGGGCGGACGTGGCCAGATGAGCGGAAGAAACGATGGCGTCCCGGATGGAAGCAGACATGGCAGGTGTAAAGGGACGGATCGATGACAAAACGTTGGCGAATTATTGACGATTTGTTGTTATGCAGGCATTCGGGATAACCCTGGGTAATAAGGGACGCCTTTCGTGTGGGCCTGCGCTTCGCGGTTGCCCTGGCGTAGCGTCCAGCCGCCATCGTCGGCGCACGATAAATAGTGCGTGGGGTTGAGCCGGTCCAGAAACACCGCATCGTGCGAGACCACGACCAGCGCGCCCGGGTAATGCGTCAACGCGTCCTCCAGCGCCTGCGCGGACGCCATGTCCAGGTGGTTCGTGGGTTCGTCCAGCAGCAGCAATTGCGCGGGCTGCCTGCGCCACAACGCGCAGGCCAGCGCGGCCTTGATGCGTTCGCCGCCGCTTAAAGTGGCTGCGGGCGCCTGGACCTGCGCTGCGCCCAGGCCCAGCAGGGCCAGCCGGCTGCGCAATTCGCCCGGTGACAGCGGCGTGCCCTGCGATTCCAGGGTTTGCAATAGCGACGCGTTCGCGGGCAGTGCATTCGCGCGCAATGCGTGTGCAGGCGATGCGTGTGCAGGCAATGCGTTGGCAGCCTGGTCCAGCATCGCGGTGGGCACCCGCACATCGCAGCGGCCGGCACGTGCCGTAAGCACACCGGCCAGCATCGCCAGCAGCGTGCTTTTGCCACAGCCGTTGGGGCCTTGGATGGCCAGCCGGAACGGGCCGTCCAAGGTCAAGCTAAGCGGTTTGGCGTGGGACGGCCAAGGCGGCAGGGCGGCCTCCAGATGGAGAACGCGCCGCCCGGCCGGCACCGTGGTGTCGGGCAAGGCCAGCGCAATGTCCGCTGCCGTGGGCGCCCGGGATACGGCCTGTCTGACGGCGTCGTCCAAGGCGGCGGCGGCTTCTTGACGGCGCAGGCGGTCACGTCCGGCGTGCGCTTGTGCGCTGGCCTTTTTGCCGCCCAGCAGCACGGCGGCCTGATTGGTTTCGCGGGCGTTGCGGCTGTTGCGCGCGGTGCGTTGTTGCTGGGCATCGTGCTGTTGCCGGAGCGCACGCAGGCCCGTGGCCCTTTCATGGCGGGCGTGCGCCAGGGCGGCGAGCGCGGCGGCGTCCTGCCTGTCGCGTTGCGCGCGCCAGGCGCTGTAGTTGCCGGTGTGGCCGCGAAGGGCCGCGTTGTCCAGTTCGACGATGCTGTCCATGGCGTCCAGCAGGCGGCGGTCGTGGCTGACCACGATCAGCGCACCCCGCCAGGCATGGATTTTTTTTGTCAGCCAATCGCGCGCGCGGGCATCCAGGTGGTTGGTGGGTTCGTCCAGCAACAGGCCGTCGGCGCCTTGCAGGAAAGCGCCCGCCAACGCCACGCGGGTCAACTCGCCGCCACTTGCCGCGCGGGCGGGATGCGCAGGCTGCCAGTCCGGCAGGGCGGCGTCGGCAAGCATGCGCGCCCAGTCTTGATGGATCAGCCAATGGCCGTCGGCCAAGTCAAAGTCTGCCCGGTCGGTGCTGCCCGCTTCGATATTGGCCAAGGCGCGAAACACCGGGCCCAGGCCCGCAACATCCGCCAGCGTGGCGTTATCGGGCCAGGCTGGCGTCTGAGCAACATAGGCCAGCCGCCCGTGGCGCACAATGCGGCCGGACTGCGGCGGCAGGGCGCCCAACATGACGCGCAGCAGCACCGATTTGCCCGCGCCATTGCGCCCGATGACGCCATGACGGACGGACGCGAAGTCGTAATTAACGTCGTTCAGCAGCACGCGGCCGTCGGGCAGGGCGATGCTGACATGTTGCAAGCCAAGGAACAGGGACGCGGAATGCGGCAAGGGTTGCGCCGGGGGCGGCGCGCTGGATGACCGGGCCATGGATAGCTCTCCGAAATAATGAACACTTTGCGCGGCAGCGGCCATAGGGCACGGACTGCTGAGCAAAGGGAAATCAAAGGGAGTGCTTAAAGAATCATGGCCTTGCGGGTCTCCGGGATAGTGCGAGCGGCACTGGCGTTCGAACCGCATCGTACGCGAAAGTTCCCGCCGAAGCCTACTGACGTAGCCCCCGTCAGGTCTCCAACAGCCGCAGGTCCGGCGGTCGGTTTTCAATGATGGCTTCCATGCTGAAGAAGCCTGTCACGGTGGACAGTTCATAGTCCGTGATCAGCTTTTGGTAGAAGCGGTCGTAGCCCGCCATGCCGCGGCAAACCACTTTGATCAGGTAGTCCCAATCGCCACCGATGCGATAGAACTCGGTCACTTCCGGAAGGCGTTCGACGTGTTGGCGAAAACCGTCGGCCCAGGCCTTGGCGTGGTGGCTGGTTCGGATCATGACAAATACCGTCAGATCCAGCCCCAGGGCAACCAGGCTGACCTCTGCGCGGGTGCCCCGAATGATGCCGCAGGCGTTCAAGCGCTGTAGCCGGCGCCAGCACGCGTTCTGCGACAGGCCGACCCGGTCGGCCAGCTCGCGCTGGGACAGGGAACCGTCTTTTTGCAGGCAAGCAATGATGCTGAGATCAAGCTTGTCTATTTTCTCCATTTGTTCGTTCATATGACCCAATATCCATCCATTTATGCAAAATAACGGTGATGTTTGTTGTTGGCTTCCATCGTATGATATTTCGCATAAATTGGAAGACTCATCATGACAACGCTTAACGCCACGGCTACGGCCGGGGCCATAAACACCGAAAGCCCCTTGCAGCAGTTTCAAGACAGCCTGGCATTCCCAGACATCGCGGCCCGGCTTGCCGATGGGCTGATCGGCAAAGACGCGTTCATTGACGGCCCGTTCGGCCGCAAGCCCCTGGTCTATGCCGACTACGTGGCGTCGGGACGCGCGCTGATGCAGGTCGAGCGCTTCGTCATGGAACAAGTGCTTCCGTATTACGCCAATTCGCACACCGAAGCCTCGTATTGCGGCGGCTTCATTACCCGCTTGCGCCGCGAGGCCCGCGCCGCCATCGCGCGTTGCTGCGGCGCGACCGAGGCCCATGCCGTGATCTTTGCCGGGTCCGGCGCCACGGCGGGCATCAACCGGCTGGTGCATTTGTTTGGCGTGCACGCGGCGGTGGCGGCAGGCAAGCCGGTCCGGGTCATCATCGGCCCGTACGAACATCATTCCAACATCTTGCCGTGGCGCGAATGCGGCGCGCAGATCGTGGAAGTTGCCGAGGCCGCCGAGGGCGGGCCTGACCTGACCGCGCTGGACGCGGCGCTAGACGCGCCCGACGGCACGTTGTTGATCTGCGCGTTGTCGGCCGCGTCGAACGTGACCGGCATCGTGACGGATGTGGCCGGCATCACCCGGCGCGTCAAGCAGGCAGGCGCCAAGCTGTTGTGGGACTACGCGGGCGGCGCGCCCTACCTGCCTATCCGTATATCGCCGGCGCCGGACGCGCACATCGACGCCATCGTGTTCTCGCCGCATAAGTTCATTGGCGGGCCGGGCGCCTCCGGCGTGCTGATCGTTCGCCGCGATGCGGTGATCGACGCCAAACCGACCTGGCCGGGCGGCGGCACCGTCAAGTTCGTGTCGCCCGAAGGCCATGACTACAGCGCCAGCCTGGAATCGCGCGAAGAAGCGGGCACGCCGAACGTGGTGGGCGACATCCGCGCCGCGTTGGTGCTGCTGGTCAAGGAAGCGCTGGGCGCCGACTTCATGCGCGAGCGCAACGCGCATTTCGTGCAGCGCGCACTTGCCGCCTGGCAAGGCGCCGAACAACTGGAACTATTGGGTTCGCTGACGGCCGAGCGCTTGCCGATCTTCTCGTTTCGCGTACGCGACGGCAAGGGCGGCTATGTGCACCAGCAATTGGTGACGCGCATGTTAAGCGACCGTTTCGGCATCCAGGCGCGCGGCGGTTGCGCCTGCGCGGGGCCGTACGTGCATCGGCTGCTTGATATCGGGCCTGCGCAGTCGCGGCAGATGCGGCAAGCCATCCTGGATGGCCGCGAAATTGAAAAGCCCGGCTTCATCCGCCTGAACTTCAGCGTGTTGCTGCCCGACGCCAAAGCGGACTTCATCCTGGATTCCGTGCTGGCCCTGGCCGCCGACGCCACGCAGTTCGAATCGCGTTACGGCTTTGATCCCAGCCGCGCGATCTTCTACCCGCAAAGCGTCGAAATGGAAATGACGATCTGAGCGACCGGCAAGGCGGTGGGGGCAATGAGAACAACGGGTCAATGGGCCTATCGCCAACCGGTTGGCCCCGGGGCCCCCGCTTGCGGTCAGTCCTTCATCTGGCGGCCGCAGGTACGGACCCAGGCCGCCTTGGCGTCGGCCAACTCGTCCGACGCGCGAGTCAGGTCGCGCGCGACCGCCTCTGAGAATGTGGTGCCGTTGCGGCGGCACGCTTCGAAATCATCAACCAGCGCATAGCGCGCATCCAGCAAGTCCAGCCGACCCTGGCATAGCTCGCGGTTCAATTGCAGGTTGTTGGCGGCCTCGCGCGTGCGCTGCACATCCTGCGCGCGCTTGATCGTACGCAGCTGCTCGTCGACGCGCGACACGCACGCGTCGTCCGCGTGCGCGGCCCAGGCAGCG
>NZ_JBLVOL010000045.1:14990-37433 GCF_053543755.1 Achromobacter semiaridum
TCATGATCAAAAACACGGCCAGGGGCCGGCGGTGGTTTGCTGCCATGCGAAAAGCCTTCGTGTGACGTGGTGTGCATCATAACTGGTGCGAAAAAAGCCCTGCGGCATGGTGCGCCGCACGCCTGCCACTGCATGGAAAACCAGTATGGTGAATCGGCCGAACGCGTCTACCATCAATCACCGCATCACTGACCGTTCATGTTTTCAAAATGACCCGACCCGCAACGGGATCGGGCGCCTTCTTGGCTGCTGTTCTGTTTTATCAACACGTACGTTGGAGATGAAAGAGAATGACGACACCCCTCATCACGGTCGACCTGGACCAGTCCCCTTACGAAAACAAGCAGATCCATAACCGGTGGCACCCCGATATCCCCATGGCTGTCTGGGTCAAGCCGGGCGATGACTTCGTGCTGGAAACCTATGACTGGACTGGCGGAGCCATCAAGAACGATGACAGCGCCGACGACGTGCGCGATGTGGACCTGTCCACCGTGCACTTTCTGTCGGGGCCAGTGGGCGTCGAAGGCGCGCAGCCCGGTGACCTGCTGGTGGTTGACCTGCTGGATATCGGCGCCAAGCCCGACAGTCTGTGGGGGTTCAACGGTTTTTTCAGTCGCAATAACGGCGGCGGTTTCCTGACCGAGCATTTCCCGCACGCGCAAAAATCCATCTGGGATTTTCACGGCATGTTCACGTCGTCGCGCCATATTCCCGGCGTGAATTTCGCCGGGCTGATCCATCCCGGACTGATCGGTTGCCTGCCCGACAAGAAGCTGCTGCAAACGTGGAACCGGCGCGAACAGGCGCTGATCGACACCAACCCCAACCGCGTACCGCCGCTGGCCAATCCGCCCGCGCCCAAGACGGCCCACATGGGCGCCTTGCAAGGAGCCGACCGGGAGCGCGCGGCAGCCGAAGGCGCACGCACGGTGCCGCCTCGCGAGCACGGCGGCAACTGCGACATCAAGGATCTGTCGCGCGGCGCGCGCGTGTTCTTTCCGGTGTACGTTGACGGCGGCGGCTTGTCGGTCGGCGATCTGCATTTTTCGCAAGGCGATGGCGAAATTACGTTTTGCGGCGCAATCGAAATGGCGGGCTGGGTGCACATGCGCGTGTCGCTCATCAAGGGCGGCATGGAAAAGTACGCCATCAAGAATCCCATCTTCAAGCCCAGCCCCATCACGCCCGCGTACAAGGACTACCTGATCTTCGAAGGCATCTCGGTGGACGAAGAGGGCAAGCAGCACTACCTGGACGTAAACGTGGCGTATCGGCAGGCGTGCCTGAACGCCATCGAATACCTGAAGAAATTTGGCTATTCCGGCGCCCAGGCCTATTCGATTCTGGGCTGCGCGCCCGTGCAAGGCCACATCAGCGGCGTGGTCGACATCCCCAATTCCTGCGCCACGCTGTGGCTGCCCACCGAGATCTTTGACTTCGATATCCAGCCGTCGGCATCCGGGCCGATCAAACATATAAATGGCGGGGTGGACATGCCGCTGTCACGCGATCGCTAGGAGAACCGCCATGCCCATGTATGACTATTCCTGCGGCGGATGCGGCGACTTTGCCGCGTTGCGGCCGCTGGCGCAATGGCGCGAACCGGCCGCCTGCCCGCAGTGCGGCACCTTGTCCGCGCGCATCATCGGCGGCGCGCCGGCCATCTCGGCCTTGTCGTCAGCCGTGAACCGGGCGCGCGCGGTCAATGAACGCAGCGCCAACGAGCCGCGCAGCTCGCGCGCGGGCCATGGCATGAACTGCGGCTGTTGCTCGGGCGGACGCGCGTCCGGCAAGACGCGCACCAGCGCCGACGGGGCAAAATCATTCGCGGGCGCCAGGCCCTGGATGATCAGCCACTAGCCTACCGGGCGAGGTCAGGGCGCGTCGTCCTGCGGCGCGTCCTTGTCCATGCCCTGCATGTTTTCCAGCAGCTTCAGCAGATAGTGCAGGGTGTGGCTCAGATCGCCGACCGAAAAGTCGGCCAGCGCGTCTTCGTAGTAATCATGGATGCGCGGAATGGCGTCGTGCACCCACACTTTGCGACCGGATTGCGTCATCGTGACCAAGCGCGAGCGCCGGTCGCGCCCATCCGGTGCACTTCCGATATGGCCGTCGCGCTCCATCCGGCCAAGCAAACCCGACAGGCTCTGGCGACTGACCATCAGGTAGCGCGCCAAGTCGCCCACGCTCATGCCGTCGGCCGCTTCCGGCCGCGATAACGCGCCCAATACGGCCCATTGCTGCGTGGTCAGCCCCAGATGTTCAACGGCGCGGCTGCCCGTTTTGTGCAGCATGTTGGCGCATTGGTAAAGCCGAAAAAACAAGCGATTGGCCAACTCCATTCGGGCTATTTCTGTGTTTTTGTTAGGGTTTTTCATAAGCTTGGTACCGTGTTTCGCAACTTGATGCGGCGTCGCCAAGCCTCTAATATACGTCAACATGTTTACGTATATGGGCTTGGCCTGATTCGTTGGCAAGGATACCAAGCCTGCAACCCACGCAGAGGAAATCATGCAAAGACTGGCAGGCAAGACGGCCGTGGTGACAGGCGGCGGTGGGGGTATAGGGGGCGCGACCTGCGCGCGTTTCGCCGGGGAAGGCGCCGCCGTGGCCGTGCTGGACTTGAACGAAGAGCATGCGCGGCGGGTAGCCGAAAAAATCGAAGCGGCCGGTGGGCGCGCGTTGGCCATCGCTTGTGACATTACTCAGCGCCACGAGGTGGACGCGGCCATTGCCGAAACGGAAACCGTGCTGGGCCCCATCGACATCCTGGTCAACAACGCCGGTTGGGACGTGTTCAAGCCATTCACCAAGACGGAACCCGCGCAATGGGAGCGGCTGATCGCCATCAACCTGGTGGGCGCCTTGCATCTGCACCACGCCGTGCTGCCCGGCATGGCGGCGCGCAAGGCCGGGCGCATCGTCAACATCGCGTCGGACGCGGCGCGTGTCGGCTCTTCGGGCGAAGCGGTGTACGCGGCGTGCAAGGGCGGTCTGGTGGCGTTTTCCAAGACCATCGCCCGCGAGCACGCGCGGCATGGCATCACGGTCAATGTGGTGTGCCCGGGTCCGACCGACACCGCGCTGTTCGCAGATTACAAGGAAGGCGCCGGCAATCCCGAAAAATTGCTGGAGGCCTTTACCCGCGCCATCCCCCTGGGGCGAATCGGCCAGCCGGACGACCTGCCCGGCGCGATCCTGTTCTTTGCCAGCGACGATGCCGCCTACATCACCGGGCAGGTGTTAAGCGTGTCGGGCGGTTTGACGATGAACGGCTGAAGGCCGGCGACACCGCTTTCGCATGCCCCTTAAGGACCCAGAATGAACTACGAAGATATTCTCTACGACGTGCGCGATGGCGCCGCCTGGATCACGATCAACCGGCCCGAAAAGATGAACGCGTTTCGCGGCCGCACTTGCGACGAACTCATTCACGCCATCAACCGCGCCGGCTACGCGCCCGACATCGGCGTCATCGTGCTGGCGGGCGCGGGGGACAAGGCCTTCTGCACCGGCGGCGATCAATCCGCGCATGCCGGGCAATACGACGGCCGGGGCACCATCGGCCTGCCCATGGAAGAACTGCACAGCGCCATCCGCGACGTGCCCAAGCCGGTGATCGCGCGCGTCCAGGGCTACGCCATCGGGGGCGGCAACGTGCTGTGCACCATTTGCGACTTCACCATCGCGTCCGATAAAGCCGTGTTCGGCCAGGTGGGGCCCAAGGTCGGGTCGGTGGACCCGGGGTACGGCACCGCGTACCTGGCGCGCGTCGTGGGCGAAAAGAAGGCGCGCGAGATCTGGTACCTGTGCCGCCGCTATCCGGCGGCGGAAGCCTTGGCCATGGGCCTGGTCAACGCCGTCGTACCGCACGAGCAACTGGACGACGAAGTGGCCAGCTGGTGCGCCGAGATCATGGAGAAAAGCCCCACGGCCATCGCCATCGCCAAGCGCTCGTTCAATATGGACACCGCGCACCAGGCCGGCATCGCCGGCATGGGCATGTACGCGTTGAAACTTTATTACGACACCGAGGAATCCCGCGAAGGCGTGCGCGCGTTCCAGGAAAAGCGCAAACCGGATTTCCGCCGCTACGCGAAATAACCGAGACTGCGCCGCAACGATCGGCGCGCCGGAGGAGACAACATGAATCCGTACATCGACGAAGACCTGACCGTCTTGGCCGAGCACGCGGGGCGATTTGCAGCCGGGCGCGTGGCGCCGGGCTACCTGGAGCGCGACCGGACCCGTGTGCTGGATCGCGCGCTGATGCGCGAAATGGGGCAGCTGGGATTCATCGCGCCCGAGTTGCCCGAGGACTGCGGCGGACAGGGCCTGGGTTGCATGGCGGCCGGCGTCATCCATGAGCAGATCGCTCGCGCCGACTTGAGCTTTTCCTACGTCAATCTGCTTGCCTCGTTGAATGGGCAGATCCTGGCGCAACATGGTCAACGCGAGGTCGCCGCGCCGTGGCTGAGCCGGCTGACGCAGGGCGACGCGCTGCTGTCCATTGCCTTGACCGAGCCGCGCGGCGGTTCGGACGCGGCCAACCTGCGGCTGCGGGTCGAGCGCGTGGACGGGCACTACGTGCTTAACGGTGAAAAGACCTCCATATCCGCCGCCGATCAAGCCGACGCCGCCATCGTGTTTGGCCGCAGCGGCACCGTGGAATCGGGCGCGCATGGCGTGACGGCCTTGCTGGTGCCGATGGACTTGCCCGGCATCACGCGCAACCGCTTCGACTGCCACGGGCAGCGCGCCATCGGACGGGGCTCGCTATTCTTCGAGAACGTGCGGGTGCCGGCGGATCATCGGCTGGGGCAAGAGGGCCACGGCTTTGTCCAGGTCATGCAGGGCTTTGATTATTCGCGCGCACTGATCGGGCTTCAGGTGCTGGCGGTGGCGCGCGCGGCGCTGGACGAGGCGTGGGCGTATGCGGCCCAGCGCGAGGCGTTCGGCAAGCCGTTGACCGCATTCCAGGGCGTGTCGCATCCGCTGGCCGAGGCTGAAACCCAGCTTGAGGCTGCGCGCCTGCTGTGCCTGCAGACGTTGTGGCTGAAGGACCGCAACCTGCCGCATGGCACGCAAGCCGCCATGTGCAAATGGTGGGCGCCCAAGCTGGCGTACGACGTGGTCCATCAATGCCTGCTGACGTTCGGCCATGGCGGTTACGACCACGGCTTGATGGAGCAACGGCTGCGCGATGTGCTGGGATTCCAGATCGGTGACGGCACCGCGCAAATCATGAAGATCATCATCGCTCGCGAGCGCGCGGGTCGACGCGCCGTTCCCGCTTGAGACGGCATCGCTTTCTTTGCAACCCTTCTGGGAGAGGCATCCATGGAATTTGACGCCGTATTGATCGCGCCGCGCCGGGCGTTGAGTATCGCCAGCGGTTGGTGGCCGGACGTGACCATCAACGACCTGCTGGACCAGCGCGTGGCGGCGCATCCCGACAAGATTGCATTGACGGCCGTGCAGTCCGACGCCGGCACGCAGCGCGCGTTCTCGTATCGCGAGCTGGCTGCGCTGGCGGACCGGGCGGCCGTGGGGCTGGCGCGTCTGGGCGTGGGGCGTGGCGATGTGGTGGCGTGCCAGTTACCCAACGGCTGGGAATTCGTCGTCACGTATCTGGCGTGCTCGCGCATTGGCGCGGTGATGAATCCGCTGATGCATATTTTTCGGCAACGCGAACTGTCGTTCATGCTGCGCCATGGCGAAGCCCGCGTGTTGATCGTGCCGCATCGGTTTCGGGGCTTTGACTACCCGGACATGGTGGCCGGCTTGCGGGCGGATCTGCCCGCGTTAAAGCATGTGATCGTGGCGGGTAGCGACGGGCCCCAGGGTTTCCACACGCTGCTCGTGGGCCCCGAATGGGAACGCGAGCCGGATGCGCACCGCATCCTGACCCAAACCCGCCCCGGCCCGGACGACGTCACCCAGCTGATGTACACGTCTGGCACCACGGGCGAGCCCAAGGGCGTCATGCACACCGCCAACACCTGCCTGTCCAACATCGCCGCCTACGCCGAACGGCTGCGCCTGGGGGCCGATGACGTGGTGCTGATGGGCTCGCCCATGGCGCACCAGACCGGCTTCATGTATGGCCTGATGATGCCGTTCTATCTGGGCGCCAGCGCCGTCACGCTGGATATCTGGAATGCCGAGAAGGCCGTCGCGCTGATGCGCGAAATGGGCGTCACGTTCAGCATGGCATCGACGCCGTTCCTGACGGATATCGCGCGCCAGGTGGCGCAGTCGGGCTTGACGGTGCCCACGCTGCGCGTCTTTCTTTGCGCGGGCGCGCCGATCCCCGGCCCGCTTGTCGAACAGGCGACTCGCGCGCTCGGCGCGAAAATCATCTCGGCCTGGGGGATGACGGAAAACGGCGCGGTGACGTTGACGTTGCTGGACGATGACGACACGCGCGCGTGCACCACCGACGGCAAGCCCCTGGCCGGCGTTGAAATCAAAGTAACGGACACCTCGGGCGCGACCTTGCCCGCCTGCGTTGAAGGCCAGCTTTGGCTTCGGTCATGTTCCAATTTCGGCGGCTACTTGAAGCGGCCGCGGTTGAACGCGACGGATGCCGACGGGTGGTTCGATACGGGCGACATGGCCCGCATCGACGCCGACGGCTATCTGCGCATTACGGGGCGCAGCAAGGACGTCATCATCCGAGGCGGCGAGAACATCCCGGTGGTTGAGATCGAGTCGCTGCTGTATCGGCATCCCGCCGTGGAAATGGCCGCCATCGCGGCGTATCCCGATGCCCGCCTGGGTGAACGCGCGTGCGCGGTGGTAACGCTAAAGCCCGGGCAGGCGTTGACCTTGCCGGACCTGGTGCAGTTTCTGACGGGCTTCGGCGTGACCAGGCAATACATACCCGAGCGGCTTGAGGTGCTGGATCAACTGCCCGCCACGCCCACGGGCAAGGTCCAGAAATTCAAGCTGCGCGAGATGCTGCGTGCAAACCCGGGCGAGGGGCAGGACGGGACGCCGGGGTAGGCGGACGTCGGATATCAGGTCTGATATCACATGGGGGCGGGGCGTACTGGCCGAAACAACCCGGCTCAGGCTGGCGCGGCTTCCAGCGGCGCCACCGCCGCGCCCTGGATCTTGTGGCGCGCCAGCGCGTCGGCCACAAACCCGGCCTTCTTCATCGCTTCCACGTAGGCCGCCAGATAAGCACTGGCCTTGTCGCCCCGGCTTTTGGGCACGCCCATGGCTTGGCGGATCAACATGAAATGGCCGTCCAGCAGCCGCAGGCCACCCAGGCGCGCGGCGTCGGCTTGCAACTGCTGCTTGACGCCTGCGGCCACTTCCAGGTTTTCCTTCATGAAGGTATCGACGACGGCGGGCGAGGTCGGCGCGCGGAAGATCTCGGCGTGCTTCAGTTCGCGCGTCAGGTACAGGTCGTAGGCGCTGCCTTTGCCCACCACCACGCGCACGCCCTGGCTGTCGACCTGGTCCATCGCGGTAACCGGCGAATCGTCGCGCACCAGGTAGGCGCCTTCGATCACGACGTAGGGGGCGGTAAAGGCGATTTGCGCGCCGCGCAACGGGTCGATGGCGAAAAATCCCACGTCCGCCTGTTCAGCCGCCACGGCGTTGACCGATTCGCCGGCCGATTTGAACACCACCAAATCCAGCTTGACGTCCAGGCGCCGCGCCAGTTCCGTGGCCAGGTCCACCGACACGCCAACCGGCTGGCCGGTGGCCGGGTCGGTGTTGGCCAGTATGGGATTGCCCAGGTTGATGGACGCGCGCAGCGTACCGGTGGGGGCGAATGCGGAAAGCAGCTCGTGGTCGGTCTTCATGGCTTCCTTGATCGGTATGCGCCGCGCCGTCAGGGTGCGGCGGTTCGCCCTCAAGAATAGCTGGATCGGCGGCGCCTGTGCGCGGCCGGGTCGGCGCCGGCATGAAGCCCGAGCCGCGCTTTATTGTGCGCGGCGCAGGACGTAGTGCGGGGCCAGCGGGCCGGTGGGGCGGGTGCCGTCGCGGTACAGCATCGTCACCTGGTTCTCGGCGACGAAGTAGCGTTGGCTGTCGCCGGCGGCGTCCAGGCGGATGGTGCTACCGTCCGACTCCCAACTGAATGTGCCGGTCACGATTTCGGGTTGCGGCTCGCGATCCAGGTACTGGGTCTGGCGTTCGTAGCGGTCGCCCTTGAGCAGCGTCAAGCGCGTCTTGATGCCGGGGCAATCCGCGCAGGGCAGGGTGCCTTCGTAGCTGCCCGGCCAGTCCAGGGCATTGCGGGCGGTGTGGTTATCGGCGGGCGTATCGCGCGCGTCGTGCGACTTGAACGGCGCGCAGCCGGCAAGCAAGGCCAGGCTCAGGGTGCAGGTCAGGGTGGTCTTCATCATTGGCGAGCTCCTGTGGGTAAGTGGTTTGCCGAAAGTCTTGCTGGGAAGTGTCTGGCTTGAAGTGTCTTGCGGGAAGCGTCGTGCTGGATCCACGATACGGACAGTAACGGGAGGGTGCTGAAACGGGATGTAAAGTGCCGCAATCCGTTGCGGGAAAGGCGCATTGCAAGCCTGAACGGCTGGAGTAGACTGCCGGCATCAATCTCCTGACGCGCCATGGATCCTGAACTGCTCAACCTGCTGGTGACCCGCGATATGCCGTTTGGCAAATACAAAGGGCGACTCATCGCTGATCTGCCCGGTCCTTACCTGGCATGGTTTGCGCGCAAGGGTTTTCCGCCTGGCGAGCTTGGGCGCCTGCTGGCACTCATGCATGAGCTGGATCACAACGGCTTGTCGTCGCTGCTGGCGCCGCTGCGTCCTGCGCGGGCCGGGTCTGGGCCCAGAGCGTAGCCCTGGATGTAGCTCAGAACGTAGCCAGAACGGACCCAGAACCGAGCCCGGAGTGGCACAAGGGCCGGCCCCAGAGGTGGCCGCTGGAGGCCCACCCAATGCCCGACCGCATGGCCCGGTCGGAAACGGCGCGAAACAACTGTGGGGGCGCTTGTAGCGGTTTGGCACGACGACGGCGCGCACCGGGCGCTACGATAAGCCGGCGCGCCCCGGGCGGCCGCGCATCCGCCATCCGGTCGCCAAGGGCGCTTGCCCATTAAAGAAGAGGTCCCCATGAAGAAATTCTCCGTTCCGGCCGCCATGTTTGCCGCGCTTTGCACGTTGGGCGCCGCCAGCGTGGCGCATGCTCAGTCCATGCAAAGCCCCGCGCCCGCTTCCCAGGAAATGCAGTTTCCCAGCATGCCTTCCAAGGACGGCAGCCAGTCGCCGCCGTCAACCTTGCGCATGACCGTCACGCCCGACCCAAGCGCACCCCCGCCGGTCATGCGCGACACCGAGGAAAGCCGGGCGCAGTACGTGCGCTGCCGCGAAGTGTCCGACCGCGCGGCGGTGTCGAACGCCCAGATGCAGGCCGGCGTTGCCCAGTGCCTGAAAGAACTGGAGCAGCGCCGCCAGCAGCAGTAGGCCGCGGGCAGGGCGCGCTGGCCCCGCTCGGTTTGAACTGCCCGCTGGGAACCGCCACTGAAGCCACTGACGCCCGTCCCTGATATACCGCCTTGGCAACCGCCGCGCAGGCGTTCCCATCGTTCATCAGCGCAGCGCTGCATCATTGATGGCCAGCTTGGGCGACGCGGCGCTTGCCTTGGGTGGCGAACGCGGCGGGCCTTTGGGCGTAGTCGCTTTCGGATTGGCGCCGGGCGTGAAAACGGGTGCGGGCGGCGCCGGCGCCGATTTAGATGCCTCGGCCAACAGGGTTTGCGGCAAGACAAACCCATCAAAACTCGCCTGCGTGAACGGGTTGTTCGACTTCTCGGCCGTGATGCGATAGCGCATGGCGCCGTCGTTGGCCGAAAAGCTCAGGTCCACGCTATTGGCCGTTGCGCTGTCCAGGCGCGCCTGGCTCAACAGGCGGAACATCGACCACGACCCGCGATACACCAGCCCGCTGCTGGTGCCCGCCGCGCTGACCAGCGTGATGCGGCTTTCAGTGGAATCGCCCAGATTGTTTGGCCAGATCAGGCCGACGCTATTGCTCGGGCCGTGGCTGTAGGCAATCAGCTGCCCTTCGACGCTTAGCACGCTGCTGCGGCGGCTGGACGTCAGCCCCAGCGGCTCGATGCTGAACTGCACGCCCAGCGCTCCACGGCTGTTGAAGAAGGCGTCGCGGATTCGGTCGGCCGCCTCAAGCTGCTCCAGCACGTCCATGCGCACCAGGTAGCCGCCACGGCGTTCCGAATACAAGGCTTCAAGGTTGTCATCAAAGAACAGTTTCAGGTATTGCTCCTTGAACTGCGCCAGCCTGCCTAGCGGGCCGAACAGCGCCGTGAAGTCCTCAAGCGAGGCATCCACGCGGCTGTTCGGGTTGAACGGGTAGCGCCCGGCCAGCCGTTCCTGGTAGTAGCGGTAGACGTCGGTCTCCCAGCGCCGTTCCAGTTCCTTCAGCGCCTCGATCAGCAACACCTGCGAGGATTCGTCGGCCAGTTTTTTCACCTGCCGGTTCAGCGGTTCGGGCAGGCCCACCGCCACGCGTTGCAGGTTGCCGATGGGGTCGGCGCCCTTGAGCGCAAAACGGTCCAGCACGACGGCCAGCGCCGCCTTGCCGGGTTCTGGGCTGTCATGCACGCTTTTCAGGGTGTCGTGGACGCGGCCGATGGCGCCCATGCTTTCATCCAGGTAGGAAGGCTTGTCGCCCTTGGACAGCAGCAGTTCGGACAGGGGCGCAAACGGCCGCGCTATGACCGCCACCTGCGGAACGTTCGCGCCCGTGATGGCGTTGGCGGTTACCGGCTCGACCTTGTCAGAAGGCTGGCCGGGCGTGGCGACGCCGGGCGAGGGCGGGCTCAACACCGTGTTGTCGCGCACCGTTTCGACCAGGCGGCGCAGCGGCGCAGCCGGGCTGGTGACGTTGCCCAGCACCGTTACCGCCTGGCCCAGGTCGTTGAAATCCACGACTTCAAGCTGGTTCAGGTTGCGTTGCCAGGTGTCGATGTAGTCGCTGCTGTACAGCGCGCGCACGCGTTCGGCCAGCACCTGCTTATCGGCCTCTGAATAGTCGATGCGTTGGCGTTCGCCCAGGGTCCAGCGGTCGATCATGGCCAGGTCGGTAAAGTCCTTGCCGTGCGCAGCAAAGTAGCCGTGATAACCCGCCGCCGTCAGCAGCGGATCGATGCGGGTGGTGGCGCCCGCGGTGCTGCCCGGCGCGGCGGGATCTTTGTAGAGGATGTCGAAGGCGGGGCCGACTTCATGGCGCAGGTCCAGAGGCGAATGCAGGAGCTTGCCGGCTTGTTCGCGCATCGTCATGTAGACGCGCTGCGGCATGGGCAACTGCCGCAGGCGCTGCTGGACGTCGGCGATGCGTGCCTGGTTTTGTGGCAGATCGGCGTCGGCATATTTCATGGCGTAGTCCAGGTGTCGCATCAGGCCGTTCTGCACCGAGCCCTGGCCCGGGTAGGCCGCCTGCCATTGCTGCGTCATCCAATCTTCGACGATGGGCGCGCGGCGGTTGTCGCGGTCTTCGATCATGCGATAGACGCGCAGCGCGGCCAGTTGCTGGTTGCTGCCCGACGGCGCGCTGTTAATGGCGTGCATGACACCGCCGGCCAACTCGGGCAGGAAACGCTTTGACAGCAGTTGCAAATAAGCCTCGTCGACCTTAGGCCCGATCTTGCGGCCCTGGTACAGACCCAGCTCGGACACCACCGGCCAGGCACCGCGGTAATCGCCCACGACCGCGACGGCGCTGCGGATCTGGTCCAGCGGCTGCAACAGGTTGCGCCCCGTGGGGTCGCTGCTGCCGTCGATCTTGTGCACGCTGAATTCCCGGCTTTTTTCCAGTACGGACATCGCCATCTGGCGGTTGACTCCGTGGTAGTGGTACCAGCCGCCGGCCATCAGCAGGCAGCCCAGCCCGGCCACGCCAAACCCCACCAGCAGGGTGCGGCGCTTGTCGGCCATGACCTTCAGGTTGTCGCCGGCCAGCCCGGCTTCGGGGTAGATGATTCGCTGGAACACCTGCTGCGCAAAATACACCACCGAGCGCCCGCTGGGCTTGGCATGCACGGCCGCCTCTTCAAGGCCATACGATTGCGACGCGGCATTGATGAACGCGTCGCACAGCAGCCCTTGTTGATAGACGGATGAAAAGTACACGCCGCGCGGCAAGGCGGGCGTGATGTATCGATCACTGCCCAGCACGTCTTCCAAAAAGCCCAGCAGCACCGGCCGCATGCCGGCCAATTGCCGCACCAGTGAAAACAGCGCCTCGCGCGCTTCCATCGTGGCGGCCTGGCCCAGCGCGTCGAATATCTGTTCGTTCAAGCGTTGGATGAAGCCGTCATAGCGGCCGGCCAGCTCATCCAGCCACGCGTCGTAGTCGTGCACCGAGTCCAGCGTGAAGGTGAAGCCGAAGATGTCCTCGCGCACGGCGCGCGGCAAGCGGGCAAAGAAGGGTTCAAAACCATTGAGCAGGTCGAACTTGCTCAAGACGACATACAGCGGCGGGCGCGTGCCCAGGTGGCGGCTCAGTTCGGCCAGGCGCGTGCGCAGCAGAATCGCCAACGCCTTGCGGTCGCTGGCCTTTTGATTCAGCAGCGTCACCAGGTCAACCATCAACACCACGCCGTTCAGCGGACGCCGGCTGCGGTTGCGGCCCAGCCAGTCCAACAGCCCGGCCCACAGACGGGCGTGCGCGCCGGGCGGCAACAAGACCTGCCCCGGGGAACGCGAAGAGGGGACAGCCTGTGGGGGGGATGGTGGGGTGGACCGTGTGCCGGCAAGGGCGGGACTGTCGCCCAGGGGCGCGGCTTGCGCGGCGGCCTGAGCAGCGGCCGTGGCCCCGTCGCCAGCCGCGCCGGCATCGGCTACCCGGTCCACGAGTTCCGGCGCCGGCGCGGCCTCTGTCTGGCTGACAAGTTCGCCGGGTGGGTCGATCAGCACCGCCTCATCGCCCATCCACCAATCGATTTCGTACGCCAGGTCCGGGTCCGCATACGCGCGGCGCACGCCGGCCTTGACCTCGTTGCTTAGTGAAAAGCTCTGGCTGGATCGGTTGATGAAGCTGGTCTTGCCGGAGTTTTCCTGACCCAGCACCAGATACCACGGCAGCTCGTAGATCGCGTTGCGGCCCTTCAGGTTGGCACGCAGCACGTCAAGGCTTTGATCCAGCGCGCGCTCTTGCGCCTGGACGAAGCGCAGCGCCGGGTCGTCCTCGCGCCGCGCCAAAGCGCCGCGCTCGGCCTCTAGCCGGCGATTGCGTCGGCGCAACGCCCACAGCCATCCCAGCGCGGGCGCCATCAGGATCAGCAGCGTGCAAAGGATGCGCAGCGTCAAGTCAGCCAATGGCTGCTGGCCACGCCAGGTCCAGAACGGGCCCAGCCACCACAGGCCGATCAGCAGGAAAGCGATGGCGATCAGCACCAGGATCGGCATGGCGCTTTTGAATTGACTGGCGACCGGCACGCCGTAGCGCTTGATCATCGACCACACATTCTTCATCGCAGGACTCCTTGGCTCTTGCTGTCCGCGTCGTTGGCGGGGCGCGCGGGCAGATATGGGTTCAATTGTTCGGCCAGCTCGGGCTCCCATTCGTGGGCGGGCATCGCGCGCAGCGTGACGGCCACATTCGTGTAGAGGTTCTGAGCCAGCCATGACAGGCCGCGAGCGGCAAGCAGGTCCGCCGCGATGACGGTGGCGTACGCGCGCTGGCGTGGCGATTCCGAATTGCCCTGTAGTTCTTGCAGCCGATGCAGCACGGTTTCGACCCCGTCGCTGTCCAACTGCGCAATCAGTTCTTCGCGCAGGGCGGAAAATTCCGGGTGAGGGCCGACGCTGCCGTCGTGGCCATCCGCGCCGCTGATCCAGGCCAGTGTTTCGCTATCCACAAAGGCGCGGCCGTCGCTGAAGCTCAAGTCCACCAAGGCGGGAATGCGGCGCACGAAGCGTTCCGTGGCAAGCCGGATTGCGGCGGCGGCATCCTTCATTTCAAGGCGCGCGGCGATACCGGCCGCCAGAAAGCTGCCGCGTATCCAGTAGGGCGACGCGACGACGCTTTTTTCCACGCGTTGCAGCAGCGCCGGGTTGACGGCGTTGCCGGCCAGGGCTTCGCCGTAGCCGTCCACGATGTCGGTGGGCACCGCCATCAATTCCGTCCGCATGCCCTGACGCGTGTTGGGCGCGGCGTGCAGATGCGCCCACAGCGCAAAGCGGCGCAGCTGGTAACCAGTGGGGTCGTAGGCGTCCTGCTGGTTGATGAATTCGGCCACGCTCAACAGGGAACGGCGGTTCTCGCGCTCGTCGCCGGCGCTGAGCCAGGCAGTGGGCGCGGCGCCGGAGAACGTGCCGGAAGATCCCCCGGCGGACCCACCGCCAAACCCGCCACCAGAACCGCCACCAGAACCGCCACCAGAACCGCCGGGTCCGCCGAAGAAGCTCTCGCTGATGGCCTGACCGCCTTGTTGGCCGGCGCCTCTTTTGGGGGAGGCGGATGTGGCTGCGTCGGGATACCGGGCCTGTTCGACGCGGCGGGAAAAATGCGCTTCCAACCGGGTCAGCACCGCCTGGTCCAGCTTGGCCTCGGGCGCACTGGCCTGAAGCCGGTCCAGCGCCTGCTGCGCGCGGGCCTGATCCGCCGGGTTGAAACCCGCCGCCGGCAACGTTTCCAGCGCGTCGCGCAGGCGGTCGGCCAGTAGCGACACCAGACGGCGCTTGCCCAGATAGCCGGTGGGTCCGGGCTTGGGGTGCCCGGTTTCCCAGTAGTGCTGGACCATGCCCGCCAGCACATCGGCCGCCTCGGCCCAGCGGCGCCACGAGCCCGCCTTGATGCGCGCCGAAATCAAATGACCCGCGACGCGAAAGTGCTTGCACTGTGATGCCAGGTACTGGCGGGCGGCCTCGTCTACGTACAGCCAGTCCAGCCGCGCCTCTTGCAGACCGCCCAGCTTGATCATCTCGTGGTCGATCCCCTGGAAGGTTTCGTCTTCTTCGTCGAAGTGGCCGGCGGGCTGGCGCGCATCCAGCGGCGCCAGCAAGGCATCCATGTCAAGAGCGGCGTAGTGCGTCACCAGTGACAGGCCTCGCGCTGGCGCGACAACAGGGCTTGCAGACCCGTGGCGTCAAACGTCAGGCCGTTGACGGGCGCATAGTCGCTTTCCACGCGCAGCCGCGCGCCCGCGACGAAAGGCCGCAGCTGCTCGATGGCAACCAGCCCCCGGCCGGCGTCCGCCACGTTGCCTTCGTCCAGCACGCGCCACGGCCGCGCGGGCGACAGCGGGCGATCGTCCATATACAGCCGCACCGACATCTGATGCCGTTCGAAGGGCCGGTCGGCCAATAGCTGTAGCCGCGAGATATTGGACAGGCAGGTGATGGCCAGATAGATGGGTGGGCGCATGTTCAACGCGGGCGCGGAAATCACCACGCGCTGCTGGCCGGCGGGCGGCTCGTTCGAGTCGCTTATCAAAAACGACCTGTCGCCCTCGGGGCGCGTCGATTCGTTCTGCCTGACGATGTCGTACGCCCGGGCGGATGGCGGCAGCAGCGCGGCCGACGCGTCGGGGGCGGGGGTGGGCTCGGCGGTCCACGGGTTGCCTGCGGCTGGGTCCAGCGCAACCGTGTGCCGATGGTCGCTCAGCGGCGTGGAGAGCGCGGGCGGCGTGCCCGCCGCCGCATCAAAGCAGGCCAGCCGTTCAACGCCGGACACGATCTGCGTGCAGTCGCGCGCGGGCGCGTCAAGGTCGTTGGCCGCCTGGCCCGCAGGCGCGGCCAGCATCAGCACAACCAAGCTAGGGGCAAGTTTCATGAGGTGTGGTCCTCCCGATCCAGATTCCACGCCTGACAGCGGCGCGCCAGCGTACGTTTGGGGATGCCGAGGCTTTGGGCAGCCCGGCTACGAGATCCATTGACTTGCCGCAGGCGCGCACGGATGACCAGGCTTTGAAAGGCGTCCAGCGCCTGCGGCAGGTTGTCGGTGTGCAGCAGGCCATGCAGCAGATCCGTGCCAGCGGTGTGGCCCGGCAACGGCGGCACGTCGCCTTGCGACAGTTCAAGCGTGTCGGCGCGGATGGCATGTCCCGGCGCCGTTCTTTCGGAGGCCACCAGGATCAGGCTGCGAAGCTGGCGCACGTTGCCGGGCAGGGCATGCGCCGCCAGCACCGCCAGCGCGTCGGGCGCGATACCGGTCACGCGAGTCTGGCGCTCGCGATTGTGTTGCAGCACGGTGTGGTGGGCCAATGCAGGGATATCTTCCGGCCGCTCGCGCAGCGGCGGCAGCGCCAGCGTCAGCTGCCGGATGCGAAAGTACAGGTCTTCGCGAAAACGGCCATCGCGGATCAACTGCGGCAATGGCCGGTGGGTGGCGCAGATCAAGCGGAAGTCCGAGCCGTGCTCGCGCGTGGCGCCCAGCGGCCGGAACTTCTTTTCATTCAGCAGGCGCAGCAGCGTGCCCTGCAACGCCATGGGCATGTCGCCGATTTCATCCAGGAAAAGCGTGCCGCCGTCGGCTTCGGCAACCAGGCCGGTACGCGCCTGCACGGCGCCGGTATACGCGCCGCGCACGTTGCCGAACAGCTCGGCTTCGATCAGGTCTTGGGGAATGGCCGCGCAGTTGACGGGCACGATCTTGCCGTTGCGCGACGAGGCCTGGTGTATCAACCAGGCGGCGTGGTCCTTGCCTGTGCCGGTTTCGCCGGTAAGCAGCACAGCTAGCGCCGAATCCGCGAAGCGCAGCATCGCTTCCCGCGCCGCTTTTGCCGCCGCGCTGATGCCGATGAATTCGGCCGCCAGCAAGCGGGCGGCGCGCTGCTTGCCTGCGTCGGCCGCCGGGGTCTGGCGCAGCGCCCGTTGGTAGCGCGCGTCGTCGGCGGCATGCGCCTGGGCGTGCAGCCGCATGAACAGCGCCTCGTGCGTTGCCTGCAGGGCGCGCCAGACGGGGTGGTCGCGCCACGTGGACAAGGTCAGCGAGGGCCCCGCCAGAATCAGCACGGCCAACGATTGCCGGCGCGCATCGTGCAGGGGCACGGCCAGCAAGCCGTGCCCCGCGCCCAGGCGTTCACGCAATCGTTCAAAGCCCGCGCCCACGCCCACCAGGGCGGACATCCGCTCTACCAGGCAGGGCTTGCCGCTGGTCATTGCGTAGACCAAGGGGTCATCCAGCGCGTCCATGCTGATGTCGTGCAGGTCGGCGCCGGGACACCCGGCCGACGCCAACGGCACCAGCGTGTCGCCCGTGGCGTTGCGGGCGTACAGGCAGGCGGCCGAGACGGCGGGCGCTGCCGCGCAGGCGGCGACGAACACTTGCGCCAGCGCGTCGGGCCGGCTGGCGCTTGCCATGTCGCGGGCTACGTTGGCCACGCTTTGCGCGTCCATGTCGGGCCTCAATGCAACTGGGCGGTGAATGCGCCCTCGGCCCAATGCAGATGCGCGCCGCCAATGGCCTCGCCGGTAGCCAGCCGCCGCAGCACGGCTAATGACAGCGGCGGCAGCAGTTCGCCGTCGATGCCGGCGTCGAGCAGGCGCGCGCCGTTTTCGTGGCGGATGCAGCGTCCGCGCAGTTCGTTACGGGCGCTGTCCGTAATGTGCAGGGTGGCATCGTAGCGGGTGGAAAACTGAACGCGCAGACGCTCAAGCCGGCTGTGGATGATCTGGTCCAGCACGTCTTCGCCCAGGTACTGGTAGGGAACCAGCTGCATCCGCGCAAGCAGAGCGGGCTTGAAGAAGGCGCCCAAGCGGGCGCGCAACGCGTCTTCGGACAGGTCGGCAAGCTGCCCGTCCTGTTGGTCGAAGCCCAGGTTCGAAGTCAGGAAGAACAACACGTTCTTGCAGTCGATCTGGCGGCCTTCGCCGTCGGCAAGCTCGCCTTTGTCGAAGGCCTGGTAGAACAGGCTCATGACTTCCGGGTGGGCTTTTTCCACTTCGTCCAGCAGCACGATGGAATAGGGCTGGCGTCGGATCGCTTCGGTCAACACGCCGCCTTCGCCATACCCGACATAGCCGGGCGGCGCGCCCAGCAGCCGCGACACGGTGTGCCGTTCCTGGAATTCCGACATATTGATTGTCGTCAGGAACTGCCTGCCGCCAAAGAGCGCGTCGGCCAGCGCCAGCGCGGTTTCGGTCTTGCCCACCCCGCTGGGGCCGGCCAGCAGGAACGCGCCCAACGGCGTGCCGGGCCGGCGCAGGTCGGCCATGGCGGTCAAGAGGTGTTTGTGTATGCGGTCGATGGCCGCGTCCTGGCCCTTGATGCGTTCGCGCAGCGCGTCGGGTAATTGCGTCAGCCGTTCCATCTGGCCGCGGCTGATGGTGGTGGCGGGTATGCCGGTCCAGTCGGCGATCACTTGTGCGATCTGTTCGTGGCCGACGTCGGCGTGCAGCAGCGCGCCGCCCCGTTGCAGGTCGTGGAGTTCGGCAACGGTGGTGGCCAGCACGTCGGCAGTATGCGCCGCACCACTGTGCGCGAGGCGGTCATTCACAACCGCGCCATCCGCGACCTGTTCATCCACGACCTGTTCATCCGCGACCTGTTCATCCGACGGCAGCGCGGCGCGCAAGCCCAGAATCTTATCCACCAGCGCCTTTTGGCGTTCCCATGCCTGTTGCAGCGCCAGCATGCGGTCGGCCACGCCCGCGCCGTCCGCCTCGAGCTGCGCAATGCGACGCGGGTCGGGCGTTCGGCCCGCGCGCGAGTCGCGCCGCAACTGGGTCAGTTCCGCCGTGATCTGCATTTGCTCGTGTTCCAGCGCGGTCAAGCGGCGCGGAGGCTCGCCCAGCGCGGTCGCGACGCGTGCGCTGGCGGTGTCCAGTACATCGATTGCCTTGTCGGGAAGTTGCCGGCCGGACAGGTACCGCGCAGAGAGGCTGACGGCGGCGCGCAAGGCGTCATCGCCGATGTAGACGCGATGCGCCTGTTCGTAGGTGGCCCGCAAGCCGCGAAGTATGTGCACCGCTTGTTCCTGGGTGGGTTCGTCCAGCTTCACCAGTTGAAAGCGGCGCGTCAGCGCGGGGTCTTTTTCAAAGTACTTTTTGTATTCCGACCACGTGGTGGCTGCAATGGTGCGTAGCTCACCGCGCGCCAGGGCGGGCTTGAGCAGGTTGGCGGCATCGCTGCCCCCGGCCGCGTTGCCCGCGCCGATCAGCGTATGCGCTTCGTCGATGAACAGGACGATGCGGCCCGCCGATGCCTTGACCTGATCAATGACGCTTTTCAAGCGCTTTTCGAATTCGCCCTTGACGGACGCGCCCGCCTGCAACGCGCCCAGGTCCAGGCCCCAAAGGGAAACGTGATGCAACGGTTCGGGTACACGTTGCTGCACGATGCGCAGCGCCAAGCCTTCCACGACCGCGCTTTTGCCCACGCCCGCATCGCCGACCACGATGGGGTTGTTTTTGCGGCGCCGGGAAAGGATGTCGATCATCAAGTCGATTTCGGCGTCGCGGCACAGCACCGGGTCTACCGCGCCCGCGCGGGCCTGCGCGGTGAAGTCGTGCCCGTATCTGGCCAGCGCCGTGTCGTCGCCATCGACGCGTGCAGCGGGTGCGTGCGCCGCGGGATCGGGCGATTCGGCCGACTGCGCGAACAGCGTGTTGAACGTTTTGCGCAACGCTTCGCGGTTGACGTGTTCGAACAGGGTGATGGCGGCCAACGGCAGGTAGCGCCCCGCGTTCAATAACGCGGCCAGCGCCAGGCTGCCGCCGCGCAGCTTGGTCTGTGCAAGCTCAAGCGAGGCCAACAGCCAGGCCTCTTGCAGCCATTCGATCAGCAGCGGAGAGAAGGTGGGGTATTGGCCCGGCGTGGCCTCGTGATAAGGGGTGCCGTTCGCCAGTGCCTGCCGCACGGAATCGGCGTCTAGACCCGCGTGCTGGATCAGCACGCGCATGTCGGACAGCGGCTGATCCACCAGCTTGGTCAGCACATGCGCGACGGTGATTTCGGCGCAATGCTGGCTGATGCACAGGCTGGCGGCTTCTTCGACCGCCTGGCGGCAAACGGGGTTCAAGCGATCGATGAGGGACGAGAGATCAATTCTGATCATGACTCACACACTTTCGAACAAAGAAGTAATCCGCAACGACAACATGCCGCGATTTTTATTTCCATAGGAGGAATCAGAAAGAGATAAATATCGCGGTTACTACTAAGCGAAATTGCGCGTGATTGCGAAGTTCCGGCGTTTTCTTATTCGTCCTATTGCCGCTTCGTATCCCGCGCTCTTAGCATCCCAGCACTACTTATCGCGGTAGCCCCGAGTGTTTTTTTTGTGATTCACAACAGGAGCTTTCATGTCGAAGAAATCGGTCTCCGTCGCCCCGCCGGAACGGATCAACATCAAGTACGTGCCCGCCACCGGCGACCAGCAAGCCGAAGTGGAATTGCCGCTGAAGATGTTGATCACCGGCGACTTCAAAGGCCACGGTGAAGAGACGGCGTTGGAAGAGCGGCAGGCCGTTCGCATCGATAAGGACAACTTCGACGACGTGATGGGCGAAGCCGGCCTGGCGCTGACGATGCAGGTGCCCTCGCGGCTGGGCGAACCCGGTCAGGAAGACGACACGCTGAACGTGTCGCTGAACTTCAAGCGCATGAAGGACTTTGCGCCTGACGCCATCGCCCGCCAGGTGCCGGAGCTGAACAAGCTGTTGGACCTGCGCGAAGCGCTCGTGGCGCTTAAGGGCCCGCTGGGCAACGTGCCGGCGTTTCGCAAGCAGTTGCAGACGCTATTGGCCGATGACAAGGCGCGCACGGCGCTGGCCAAGGAACTGAACCTTGTGTTGGACAAGCCGGCTGCGTAAGCCGCCATTCCTGTCGCAATGCCAAACCGCAATCAAAGGATATGAGCATGAAGGCCCAAGCCGCCGCCAAGTTGGAAGATAAGCCGTCGATCGGGTTGCTGGAGCAGATCATGGCCCAGACCCGCATCGAACCCAGTCACGAAGGCTATGCCGTGGCCGAACGCGGGGTTGCCGCGTTCATCTCGGAAATTCTACGAACGCAAGAACCGCAACAACAGGTCAACAAGCAGTTGGTCGACCAGATGATTGCGCAGATCGATCGCAAGCTCGGTCTGCAAATGGACGCCATCCTGCACCAGCCGCCGCTGCAAGAGCTGGAGTCCGCCTGGCGCGGCCTGAAGCTGCTGGTGGACCGCACCGATTTTCGCGAGAACATCAAGATCGAAGTCCTGCACGTCACCAAAGATGAAATGCTGGAAGACTTTGAAAGCGCCGGCGACATCACGCGCAGCGGCCTGTACAAGCAGGTCTACACGGCGGGCTACGGCCAGTTCGGCGGCGAGCCCGTGGCCACCATCGTCAGCAAATACACGTTCGGCCCGTCATCGCCCGACATCAAGTTGCTTGCCTATGTGGCGTCCGTGGGTGCGATGTCGCACGCCCCGTTCCTGGCCGCGGCCGGGGCAGAATTCCTGAACATCAAGAGCTTCCAGGAACTGCCCAACCTGAAGGAGGTGCGAGACATCTTCGAAGGCCCGCGCTTTACCAAGTGGCGCGGCCTGCGCGAATCCGAAGACGCGCGCTACCTGGGCCTGACGATGCCGCGCTTCCTGCTCCGGCAACCGTACGACCCGTTGGAAAATCCCGTCAACAGCTTTAACTACCGCGAAACCATCGACGGCGCCCACGAGAACTACCTGTGGGGCAACACGTCGTACCTGCTGGCCAGCCGCATCACCGACAGCTTTGCCAAGTACCGCTGGTGCCCCAACATCATCGGCCCCCTGTCGGGCGGCGCGGTGGACGACCTGCCGGTGCACCTGTACGAGTCGCTGGGTCAGTTGCAGGCGAAGATCCCGACCGAAGTGCTGATCTCGGACCGGAAGGAATTCGAGTTGGCCGAAGAGGGCTTCATCGCGCTGACGATGCGCAAGGACAGCGACAACGCCGCGTTCTTCTCCGCTAACTCTGTGCAAAAGCCCAAGCTGTTCCAGAAGACGCCGGAAGGCCAGGCCGCGCAGACCAACTTCAAGCTGGGCACGCAGCTGCCGTACATGTTCATCGTCAACCGCCTGGCTCACTACATCAAGGTGTTGCAGCGCGAGCAGATCGGCAGCTGGAAAGAACGCCAGGATCTGGAACGCGAACTGAACACGTGGCTGCGGCAGTACATCGCGGATCAGGAAAGCCCGTCATCCGATGTGCGCAGCCGCCGCCCGTTGCGTGCCGCCAAGGTCCTGGTGCAGGACATCGATGGCAATCCCGGTTGGTACCAGGTGTCGCTGGCGGTGCGCCCGCACTTCAAGTACATGGGCGCCAACTTCGAACTGTCGCTGGTTGGCAGGCTGGACAAGGAATAAGGGGCAGGCGGATGCCCAGGTCGCGGGGGCAGGGAAGTTTGTTCGAACGGCTGGTGCCGGACGCCCAGCCCCGGCGCACCCGGTCGCGGCAGGAGCTGGCGGCCGAGCGCATCCACGCCATCAAACGCCACCTGGAACGCATCCTGAACAGCCGCCGGGGCTGC
>NZ_JBLVOL010000045.1:37466-72552 GCF_053543755.1 Achromobacter semiaridum
GCAGCCCCGAGCTGGGGCTGCATGACTTCAACGACGCCGCGATGGGCAGTGCCGACTTGCTGGCGCACGTCAGCCAGGACATACGCGCGTCGGTGCTGGCGTTTGAACCGCGCATCAAGGTCCTGCATGTGCATTCGCGGCCGGACCCGGCCCAACCCCTTAGCTTGAACTTCAGGCTGGAATGCCTGGTGCCGGTCATGAACCACGAAGAACAGGTCGAGATCGATCTGGTGATTCACCATCAGGACCGGTACGCCCGGGTTGTTTGAGCGCGGTGCCACGGAGGCGGGACGACATGCCGTTGCGAGGAAAATTTCGCGAAGAGATCGATTACCTGCGGCGGCTTGGACGCGAGTTTGCGCGTGACAACCCGCAGCTGTCGCAGTTTTTAGGGGATGAGGCCGCTGACCCCGACGTGGAACGGCTGCTTGAAGGCTTTGCATTCCTGACGGCCAAGCTGCGCCTGAAGATCGAAGACGATCTTCCGGAACTTACCCATTCGCTGTTGCAACTGCTTTGGCCGAATTACCTGCGGCCCTTGCCCAGCGCGACCATCATGCGGTTCACCCCGGTTGAACGCGCGATCACGACGCGCCAGGTGATTCCCAAGGGCACACGCGTGCTGTCTCGGCCGGTTGACGGCACCCGCTGTCAGTTTCGTACCAGCACGGATGTGGTGATTTATCCGCTGGAAATCGTCGAGGTCAGCGACGCGCACACGCGCGAGAAATCCATCATGCGCGTCGATCTGGCGCCGCTGGCGGGAAACGCCATCGATACCTTCGATTGCGACAAGCTGGATTTCCATCTGTCAGGCGACGACACGACCGCCATGACGCTGTACCTGTGGCTGTCTTGCTACCTGGGCGAAATCCGCCTGGAAGCCGGTGGGCAAACGCGCATGATCGCGCCCCGGCAAGTGACGTTTCCCGGTTTTGCGCCTGAAGAATCGTTGCTGCCGTATCCCAGGAATGTGTTCGATGGCTATCGCATCCTTCAGGAATACTTCATTTTTCCGCGACGCTTCCTGTTCTTCAGCCTGAATGCGCTGCGTTCGTTGTGGCCCGAGGGCACGACCGAGCGCGTGCGGCTTGAATTCCATTTCACGCGGCCGATGCCCGCCGACATCCGCCTGCGCATCGGCGATCTGGCCTTGTATTGCGCGCCGGCGGTGAACCTGTTTGAGCAAGATGCCGAGCCGATCAACCTGAATGGGCGCGCGGTTGACCAGCGGCTGCTGCCGGGCGGCCACCGCGCCGACGCCTGCGAGATCTTCAGCATCGACGAAGTCACCGGCTGGCAGAGAATCGCCGAAGGCAAGCGCGGCCGCTACCTGCGCACGTTTCATCCCTTTGAATCGCTGCAACACGAGATCGAGCACGCGCGCGGCCGCCACGCGCTGTACTACCGCAGCCGGATCGAAAACGCGGTCGGCGAACAGGGCGTCGCGCATCGCATTGCGTTTATCCGTGGTGACGAAACCGACTACATCGACGAAGACGAGACCGTCTCGCTGGCGCTGACCTGCACTAACCGCGACTTGCCGCTGGCGTTGGGCGTGGGCGATATCTGCGTGCAGACGCAGACAACGCCCACATTCGCCACCTACAGCAATATCGTGCGTCCCACCCCGCCATACCGGCCGGTATTGGACGGCGCGTTGCAGTGGACGCTGATTTCAAACCTGTCGCTCAATTATCTGTCACTGCTGTCCACCGAACCGCTTAAGGCCGTCTTGCGCGCTTATGACTTCGCGGCCTTGCATGACATTCAGCATGCGCGCGCCGGCAGCAAGCGGCTGGACGGAATCGGCGACGCCGTCACGCAACCCACCGATCTGCTCATGAAGGGCTTGCCGATACGCGGGCTGAAAACGCGGCTGACGCTGGATCCCGCCGCGTTTCTCTGCGAGGGCGACCTGTATTTGTTCGGCACGGTGTTAAGCCATTTCTTTGCCTTGTACGCCAGCATCAATTCCTTCCACCTGCTGGAAGCCGCCAACACCGGTAACAACGAGCTCTACGAATGGCCGATGCAAACAGGAAGACAACCGCTGATCTAGCGGACCATTTGCTGGCCGATGCGAAGAACTACGACTTCTTCCGGTTGCTGGAGCAACTGCACGGCCTGCATGACGATGACCTGGAATCCCGGGACAGCCACGAGCCCGAGCGCCAGCGTGTGCGCCTGAGCAGCTACGCCGGGCTGGGGTTTCCGGCGTCGGACGTGGCGCTGGCCGAGCGCATGCCTGCCGGCGCGCGCACCGACTACCACGTGCAGGCGACGTTCTTTGGCCTGCACGGGCCTGACTCGCCGTTGCCGGGCCACTACCTGGACCGGCTGGCCTACGAATACGGCCAAGGCGTCGGCATCCGCCCGGCGTTTCTGGATTTCTTCAATCACCGGCTGCTGACGCTGCTGCACCAGGCGTGGCGCAAATACCGCTATTACGTCAGGTTTCGGCGAGAAGCGCGGGATAGGTTTTCGCGCTATGTGTTTGCCATGGTTGGCCTGGGCGACGTCGAACTGCGGGGCGCCACGCCCATCCCCTGGAGCCGGCTGCTGAGTTTTGCCGGCGTGATCGCCAGCCGCAGCCGTTCGCCGCAGGTGGTGTCGGGCATCGTCGCGCATTGCTTTGACCTGAAGCACGTGCGCGTGCGCGAGTTCGAGCAGCGCTACATGCATGTGGCGGACAGCCAGCGCCTGCGGCTTGGGCGCCGCAACGGGGTGCTGGGGGACAGCTTTGTCGTCGGCGGGCGGGTGCGCACGCGCTACAGCAAGTTCTCCATTGTGATCGGCAATCTGGATCAGGCGCGGTTCCGCGAATTCCTGCCCAGCGGCGAGAACTTCGAACGGCTGCGCAAACTGATCGATTTCCTGTTGCGCGACCCCGCCGCCTATGACCTGGAACTGGGTTTGCGGCATGACCAGGTGCCGCCCTTCAACCTGGGACGCGACACCGGCGCCCACCTGGGCTGGACCAGCTTTGTCCAGCACACGGCGGTGCGCCGGCCGTTCACTGTTCGTATCAAGGCCCGTCTATGACCTCTACCGCAACCTCGCCCAAGGCGTTGGCGCTTGTTGTCGCCAACCCTGGATCCCTGACCCATGGCAGCAAGCCGCATCACAGCTTTGACGCCGCCGGCGGCACGATCGGCGGACGGGGCGCCGATTGGACGCTGCCGGACAAAGCCGGACGCGTCGACCCGATTCATAGCGAAATCGTCTACCGCGATGCCGCCTTTTGCGTGGTGGACCGCAGCGGCCACACCCGTGTGAACGATGCCGATGCGCCGCTGGGCAAGATGGTCGGCGCCAAGCTGCGTGACGGCGACGTCCTGCACATAGGCCCGTACGACATCACCGTGCACCTGAACCATCCGCACCAGGAACTGCTGGACCCGGCGCGGCACCTGGCGCAGTACGGGGTGGGCGAGATCCTGGAAGGCGAGTCCAGCGGCCATGACGACCTGCCTGCCGGTTCCTACGTGTTTGAACAGGACGCCGCGCCGCCGCCTGCGGACGCCGACTTCTTGGCGCTGAGCACCCCGTTTGACGCGCGCGCCGACAGCGACCCCCTGCGGGCGCTGGATGCGGCCGAGCGCGCCGCCGCTCTGCCTGCCGTGGTGATGGAACCCTGGGATGTGCGGCGCGGCGGTTCGGCCGCGCCGACCCAGGCGGACCTGGCCACAACGCGATTCGAAGCCGTGACGGGGTCGCCCGTTACCGGTTCTCCCTTGCCATTTCCCGGAGAAGTCCCCATGCCGAAGTCCCTGCACAAACCGTCGCCCCAGCCTTATCGCCTGAACAACCGGCAGGCCATGGTGGGCGACCCGACCGAGGCGGCCGAGCTGTTGATGCAAGGGCTGGAAGTGCCGTTGGGACCGCTGGACGCGCAGGCCGGACAGGCGCTGTTGCACGAAGCCGGGCAGGCGCTCAATGCCGCCATTCGTGGCATCGCCCAGGTCTATGCCGCGCAGGCGGACGACACGCAGCCACGGCGGCTGTTGGGCCGAAGCCTGCAACCGATTGAAGACAACCCCTTGCGGCTGGGCCTGAGCTATCCCGACACGGTGCGCGCCATGTTCGCCACCGATCGCAGCGTGGTCCACCTGTCGCCCAAGGCGGCGGTGGATGAAAGCCTGGCGCAGTTGCACGCCCACCATGGCGCGGTCACGCAGGCCATCCAGGCCGGGCTGGACGCGGTGTTGCGCAGCCTGGCGCCGGCGCTGTTGCTGCAACGCTTTAACCGTTACCGCCCCGACCAGGCATCGGCAGCGGGTGGCGGCGATGACTGGGCCTGGGGCATGTACACGCACTACTACGACGAGCTGGCCTCCACGCGCCAACGTGGCTTTGAAAAACTGTTCTGGGACGTGTTCGAGCAGGCGTACGACCGCGTGTTGCGGGCGGAGGCCGAATGAAGCGGCTTGCGTCCGTTGTCGTGCTGACGACGCTGTTGACCGCCTGCGGTACGGTGGGCGATGTCCTGTCCAAGACGGGGCAGATCCTGATGGATCCGTCCATCCCCATCGGGCCGCCTGACGAGCAGCCTTCCCTGGTGGGCCTGAGCCTGTACGCCGCCGCCGACGTCAACCCCAACCCCGCCAGCATGCCGGACGACAGCGCCGACACCGGGCCGGACCCGGCGTCCAACCGTGAAGAAGGGCCGCTTGAGGTCAAGCTGAAAAGCGGCGACCGCCAGGAACTGATCGAGAGCCTGCGCAGCCTGCTGGAAGAGCTGGAAGAAGGGCGCCCGTCCTTGCATCCCTTGCGGCGCGTGGATACCGGGTCGTCGAAATTATGGCGGGGTCCGGTGGATGTGGGCGCGGTGGAGGATGTGGGAGACGTGGATGGCGTGGTGGGCGTGGATGGCGTGATTGGCCTGGCGCGCCATGCCACAGCCAAGCCCGTGCCTGCGCCCGGTTCGTCGCTGAATGCCGTCGTCACGCGTGAGCTGTTGCCGCCGCCAGGGATTTCGCCGCATTACCTGCCGGGGCGGCAATTCGGTTCCGGGCGGCACGTGTTGGAGCAGGGGTTTTCGGGCGTGCCCTTGCCGGTGGGCGGTGGCTTGGCCAGCGCGCCGGCGACCGAGGCGCCCGACGCGATGCCGCGGACAGGCGAAGGCGACCTCGGTCCCAGTTCGGGCGGGGACGCGGGCGCAGACACGGGCATGGGTGCCGGCAGCGGCCTGGGCCTGGGCCTGGGCCAATACAGCCGGGGGGCCAGCCTGCCACCGGCTGATCCCGCCCCGCCGCCGCGCGGCGCCGCGACGCCCATCGCCTTCAAGGTGCTGCAACTGAAAGACGATTCGCTGTTGCTTAACGTGGACCCGGAACAATTGGCCAAGGATCTGAAAAAGGCGCTGGGCAGCACCTATATCACCCAGGACGACTACGTCTTGCAGCCGGGCCAGTTCAAGTTCATCGACTTTGCCCGGATCGATAAAGACACCCGTTACGTCGCCATCGTGGCCGACTTCCACGATCAGAATGGCGCGGTATGGAAGCAGGCTTTCCGACTGGAACCCAATGGCCGCCGCTACGCGCTCTTGATGACGTTGCACGGCAACCGCGTCGGCATCGTCGATGAGAGCTTTCGCGCGTCGCAACCGAGATCCCAACCATGACTACACGCAACCCCGTCATCTGGAACGAAGGGCTGTTCGTCAAGCCCCAGCACTTTCAGCAGCAGGCCCGCGCCCTGGAACACCACGCAAACCAACGCATCGGCGGGGTCAGCGAACACCTTTATGGCCTGAGCGAACTGGAGCTGAATCAGGAATACCTCAGCTTTGGCAAGATCGCCATCGTGCGGGCCCGGGGCGTGATGCCGGACGGTACGGTGTTCGACATTCCGAACGACCAGCCCCCGCCCGTGCCGCTGGCCATCACCGATACGTCGTCCGTCAACCAGACCGTTTACCTGACCCTGCCGCTGCGTTCGGACGGCGTGCTTGAAGTGCAATGGCCGGACACCTACGCCAAGGCGCGCTACGTGACGCGCAGCGAAGAGGTGCGCGATACGCACAGCCAGGAAGGCGATTACGTGGCAATGGACCTGGCCGCGCCCAACCTTCAGCTGACGCTTGAACGCGAGGACCGCAGCGCGTTCACGGGCGTGGCGCTGTGCCGCCTGCTGGACCGGCGCCCGGACGGCAGCTTGTTATTGGACGATGCGTTCTACCCCACCGGCATGTCGCTGAACGCCATCCCGCCGCTCAAGCGTTACCTGGGCGAGATCGCCGGCCTGATGCGCGAACGCGCCAAGAACATCGCGCAGCGCATCGGCTCGCCCGGGCAGGCCGGCGTGGCGGACGTCACCGACTTCAACCTGCTGCTGGTGTTGAACCGCCTGCACCCTTTGTTTTTGCACCTGTCCCGCTTGCGCCACGTGCACCCCGAACAGCTGTACGTGGCCTTCAGTCAGGCGTGTGGCGAGCTGGTTACGTTTACCGACGAAGGGCGCTTGCCGCAAGAGTTTCCGGCCTATCAGCACGACGACCCCCGACAATCGTTCCGGATGCTGGAAGACACGCTGCGACGCGCGCTCAGCACGGTATTGCAGCCACGCGCCGTGTCGCTGCCGATCGAGCGCCAGCAATACGGCGTGCTGACGGCCGCCGTGCACGACCGCGCGCTGTATGCCGATGCCGACTTCATCCTGGCCGTGCGCGCGCGCATGCCGCTGGACCGGTTGCGCCAGCAGTTCATGCAGCAGACCAAGGTGGCGTCAATGGAAAAGCTGGGCGAACTGGTCAGCCTGCAACTGCCGGGCATCCCTTTGCAGCCGCTACCGGTCGCGCCGCGCCATTTGCCGTTCCACGCGGGATTCACCTATTTCCAGTTCGACCGCAGCCACCCTTCGTGGCAGATGCTTCGGGATACCGCGGGCTTCGGCCTGCACATCGCCGGCGACTACCCCGAGATGGAATTGCAACTGTGGGCCATCAGGAGCCAATGACATGACCACCCCCGCCACCGCCGAGCGTGCCAGCGGCAATTTCCTGCGCACGTCCGCCACGCGCGAAGTCAACGACAAAGCGCGCATCGGCTATGACACCATCGGCCATATCGACCGCGACGAAGACCTGGGCTTTCAGCTGCGCGGGCATGGCTACAACCCCTTGGTGGACGGCGCGCTGCCGCTATTCGGCCTGGTGATCCGCCTGCGCAAACTGAGCGAATACGACAACATCCAGAACCTGTACGCCACCGTGCGCGACCAGATATCCGCGCTGGACGAAGAAATCCGCCAACACGGCTACGACGGCGCGACGCAGCTGGCATACCGCTACGCGCTATGCACCTTCATCGACGAAGCCGTGATGGGCACGCCCTGGGGCGCGCATTCAACATGGGCGGAACGCTCGCTGCTAAGCGTGAACCACAGCGAGACCTGGGGCGGCGAGAAATTCTTCACCGTGCTGTCGCGCATGATGATGGACCCGGCACGCTATCGCGACGTGCTGGAGTTCAAGTACCTGTGCCTGTGCCTGGGCTTCAAGGGCAAGTACGGCTTGCAGCACAACCAGAACGAGGCGCTGCAAACCATCATCGTCAAGCTGCACCGCGCCTTGCGCGAACTGCGCGGCGAGACCCCGGAAGCGCTGACAGACGCCAGCACCAACATCGCCTCCCGCCGCTATCGCGTCGGCCGCCAGTGGCCATGGTGGACGCCCTGGCTCAGCGCCGCGGTGCTGCTGGCCGGCCTTTACGCCGCATTTGCGCTTAGCCTGGGCAGCACGACCGACATCGTGCTGCATTCGCTGGACGGGATATTGAAAAACTAGGCAGATGAAAGCGGCGCCCGGGCGTGTGGGCGCGGCGTCTAGGAGTCCCATGTCGCACGCTTCCGATTTTCGGTTTGAGTTTTCGGTTCAGTTCGGCCCTGCCTCACACAAGTAGCCGAATGGCGCATTTGGGGGACGGGTTATGGCCGCCCCTGCCCGGGGAAGCGAGTACACTTGTCCGCCGTTTTGCTTTCAGCCCCAGAATTCTCCATGATCTCCACCGCATGCGGCGTCGACTTCGGTACGTCTAACTCCACCGTCGGCTGGAGCCGCCCCGACCAGCGCGCGCTTCTCGCCCTGGAAGACGGCAAGACCACCTTGCCGTCGGCCATTTTCTTCCATGACGAAGATGCCGAGGTCAGCTACGGCCGGGCGGCGATTTCCGATTATCTGGCGGGTTACGACGGGCGCTTGATGCGCTCGATGAAAAGCCTGCTGGGCAGTTCGCTGATCGATGGGTCCACGGAAGTCCAGGGGCGTTCCATTCCGTTCCGCGTGCTGTTGACGCGCTTTATTGCCGAACTGAAACGGCGCGCCGAAACGGCCGCCGGTCGTGACTTCACGCGGGCCGTGCTGGGCCGGCCGGTGTTCTTCGTGGATGACAACACCGCCGCGGACCAGACCGCCCAAGACACGCTGGGCGAGATTGCGCGCAGCGTCGGCTTTACCGATATCGAGTTCCAATTCGAGCCGCTGGCCGCCGCGTTCGATTACGAGTCGCAGATTGACCGCGAGGAATTGGTGCTGGTCATCGACATCGGCGGTGGTACGTCCGACTTTTCCTTGATCCGCCTGGGACCGGGCAGGGCCGCCAAGGCCGACCGGCGCGAAGATATCCTGGCGTACGGCGGCGTGCATATCGGCGGGGTGGATTTCGATAAGCAGCTGAGTCTGGCGCACGTCATGCCCCTGCTGGGGCTGGGCAGCCAGTTGCGCAGCGGCAAGGATGTGCCGTCGACCCAATACGGCAACCTGGCCTGCTGGCACACCATCAACCAGGCCTACACGCGCAAGGCGGCAGAGCATTTTGCGTACATCCGTGCCGAAGCGGGCGACCGTGACAAGATCGACTTGCTGTTGAACCTGGTGAGGCAGCGCGCCGGCCACTGGGTGGCGGTGCAGGTGGAAGAGGCCAAGATCTCGCTGTCTGAGAATCCGGCGGCGCGCATCGATTTGTCGCGCGTGGCGCCTGACCTGGGCGTGGATGTCACGCGCGCGTCGTTCGATGCCTGCGTCAGCCGCCTGATTGAAAAAGTGGAAATTACCGTTGGGGCCTTGCTGCGCGACGCGGGCGTGGCCACGGCAGATGTGGATACGGTGTTTTTTACCGGCGGCTCCAGCCGCGTGCCGCGCTTGCGCGAGACGGTATCGGCGCTGGTGCCGGGCGCGCGCAGCGTGGAAGGCGACCTGTTCGGCAGTATCGGCGCCGGCCTGGCGCTGGATGCCAAGCGCAAGTTCGATTAAGCCGCTAGCAGTTGCTAAAGGCCCGGGGCAGGGCTGTGCCCGACTGCTGTCCGGCGCTGGACGTCTGAGACAAGTGTGTTCAGGCCCGGGCGCAGTGCGCCCAAGCCGCGGGCGTAGCCCGTCAACGCGCCGCGCCCGGCGGCGATGGTAAGCTGCAAAGCTTGCCCGGGGCGGCCCGCCGCCCGCTTGTTTCAACAGACCCAGTTGCCGTCATGACCCGCCCATCTTCCGTTAGCGATACGCATCTTGTCGAAACGCTGGTGACCAGCGAAGCGCCGTTTGAAGGCAGCTTTTTGAAGGTTCGCCGCGATACCGTCAGCCTGCCCAACGGCCACACCGCCACGCGCGAATACATCGTGCATCCGGGCGCGGTCGTGGTGATTCCCTTGCTGGACGATGGCCGGGTGTTGCTTGAACGCCAGTTCCGCTACCCGATCGGTCGCGTCATGACCGAATTCCCGGCCGGCAAGCTGGACCCGGGCGAAGACCCGCTGGTGTGCGGAAAACGCGAATTGCTTGAAGAAACCGGCTATACCGCCGACCAATGGGCGCATGCCGGCGCGCTGCATCTGGCGATTGCCTATTCCACCGAAATCATCCACATCTTTTTTGCGCGCGGTCTGCGTGCAGGCGACAGACAGTTGGACCAGGACGAGTTCCTTGACGTGATCAGCGCCGACCCCGCCGAACTTCTGGCTGCATGCAGCCGTGGCGAAGTCACCGACGCCAAGACGTTGACCTGCGTGTTGTGGATGCAAAACGTCCTGTCGGGCGCCTGGAAGCTGGACTGGCAAGACAACGCCGCCTAGGCGCCACGGGGCCTGAGCCGCCATGGCCGCATTTCCTGTTCTGATCCAGCCGTCCGGCCTGGGGTTTGACGCCGACGCGGACAGCTCGGTGCTGCTGGCCGCCCAGGCGGCCGGCATCAAGCTGCCCAGTTCGTGCCGCAACGGCACTTGCCGGGCCTGCATGTGTTTGATGCTGGAAGGCTCGGTGACGTACTCGGTCCAATGGCCCGGGTTGTCGCGGGACGAAAAGGAAGAGGGCTGGATTCTGCCGTGCGTGGCCAGGGCGACGTCGGCGCTTGAGATCCAGGCCCCGCATGCCGAGCCGATCGCGCCCGCGCTGCCGGCCGCGCGCCCGTTGACGGGGGCTCGGCGCTGAAGACAGCCCCTGGGCGCCCTAAGCCCCTCTGAGTGCGTCCTAAGCCTATCTCTCTGCGCGCCCCAAGCTCGTCTCTGCGCGCCCCAAGCTCGTCTCTGCGCGCCCTAAGCCCGTCGCAGCGCGGCCAAAGGCAACACGGCGACCGCCATGCCTGCCGCCATGCCAAGCACCAAGCCGATAAAGGGCGACGCGCCCGCGGATAGCGCCATCCCCACGCCCAGCCGTGCGCCAACCACCATGCCGGCAGCCATCAGCGCGGCGCACAATGCGCGCGCGGCGGCCGACGGCGCGCCGGGCCAGGGGGCCAGCGCCGCCAATGCCATCGCGACGCTGGTGGCAGGCATCAGGGCGGCATGCCGCCACGCCAGCTGCCACCAGGTGCCCGGTGCGCCGCATTCGCTGGCGAGCAATGGCGCGGGCGTCTGGCGGGCGTCGATCGCCAGCCCGATCAGCATGGCCGCCACGCAAGCCAGCCATAACCACGTCATGGCGCGCGCCGCCCGGGCCGCGCTAGCCGCACGCGTGGCAGGCCGACGGGGCGTTGTCGTACCGGTCATGGTGGCGCACCCAGTCGCCCAGGTTGAACTGCGGGCCGGATTCGTTGCGGCCCAGCGGCGCGAATTCCAGGTAGTTGTAGGCGCCCGCCAGGCGTTCCACGCCGCGTTCAAACGTCGAATAGGTGTGAAAAATTTCGCCGTCCGGGTCACGGAAAAATGCGCTGATACCCGATCGCTCTTCAACGCGGTCGTCAGCCTGGGCGACCGAGGCTTGCATGTCGAAATTGAAGTCGCAACCTTCGGACGATACCCACGGAAACTGCCAGCCCATGCGCTGCTTGAACGCTTGCAGCTTGGCCAACGGCGCGCGCGATACGGCGACCACCGACACGTCGTGATTGCGCAGATGCAGCAACGCCGCGTCCAGATGGTCGACCAGGAACGAGCAGCCTACGCAGCCTTCATCCCAATCCGGTCCATACATGAAGTGGTAGACCAGCAACTGGCTGTTGCCGGCGAACAGATCGGTCAGGCCCAACGGCCCGTGCTCGCCTTGAAACTGGTAGCGTTTGTCCACCTGTACCCAGGGCAGCTCAAGGCGTTCGCGTGCCAGCGCGTCCTGGTTGCGGGTCAGTGCTTTTTCGCGGGCCAGCAGCGCCAGGCGCGCGGCTTCCCATTCGGGACGTGATACGACGGCGTGATTTGTCTGCATGATGCGGCTCCTGATGGCGGACCGGTCCGGCCCGCGGGCGGCAAGGCAACTCAGACGATGCTTGCCAGGTGATCCGCCAGTCGGTCCATGGCGCCCGCCCAGCCGGTCTCGTGGCCGTCTCGGGTTGCCTGGTCGACAAACGGGGTTTGCAGGAAGGCCAGTTCGGTGCCGCCCTGCGCGGGGGTGAATTCAAGGGTGATCAATGAGGTTTCGTCGGGCGTGTCGCGCCACGCCCAGGTGAACACCAGGCGGCGCTGCGGCTCGACTTCCTGGTACGCGCCGCTGGCGTAATGGGCCTGGCCGTCGTCCGTGACGAAGCCCACTTCATAGGCGCCGCCCACGCGCACGTCGGTGTCGGCCTGCAACACGCGCTGCGTGCCGGCGGGGCCGAACCATTGCATCAGCGCTTGCGGGTCGGTCCACGCGCGCCAGAGGCGCTCGGCCGACGCGGTGAAACGTCGGGTGAGTCGGAGTTCAAGCGGGGCGCGGGCGCTGGCGTCGCTGCCGGCGCCGCGGCTTGGGTCGCGGCCGGAAATGGCGGCGGCGTTGTCGCCGGGCTTGTTTGGGATGGGTTCGGTGGGCATGGGTGGATCTCCTCGTCGTGATACAGGTATCGGGCCAGTGAATCCAGTTGCCCGGTCCAGAACTTCTCGTAGCGCGCCAGCCAGTCGGACGCGGCCCGCATCGGCTCGGGCGACAACGTGCAGCTGACCACGCGTCCATCCTTGGCCCGTGCGATCAGCCCCGCGTCTTCCAGCACCCGCAAGTGTTTCAGGAAGGCGGGCAAGGACATCGCGTGCGGGCGCGCCAGTTCGCTGACGGACGCGGTGCCGTTTTCCAGATCGGCCAGCACCCGGCGCCGCGTGCCGTCGGCCAGGGCGGAAAAGACGCTGTCTAGCGTGTCATCGTTTAAGTTAACCATAAGGTTAAGTATCCGCCCGGAAAAAAGCCGGCGTCAAGCCGGCGGTGATTGGGAATTTCCCTGACGTCAATCGTGGCGGTGCATGGCGGATTGATGCTTGGTGTCTCGCATCGTGGCATACACCAGCAGCGACACGAAAATCACGCCGGCCAGGTAGTAATAGAACCATTGCTCGTGGCCTTGCTGCTTGAAGAACAGCGCGATGGCCGGCGCCGTGCCCCCGAAGATCGACACGGTGATGGCGTAAGGCACGGCCACGCCGGTGGCGCGGATGTTGGTGGGAAACAATTCCGCTTTCACGACGGCGTTGATCGATGTGTAGCCCGCCGTGAAGACCCACGCGCCGCAGATCAGCAGAAACGCGATGAAAGGGGATCGCGTGTGCGACAGGGTCATCAAAATGGGCACGGTCAGCGCCGCGCCCGCCACGCCGAAGAAGATCAGCAGCGGCTTGCGTCCTACCTTGTCGGACAGCGCGCCATACAGCGGCTGAAGGATCAAGGCAAAGATCAGCGAGCCGGCGATGATGTAGGTGGTGGTGATGTCGGTAAAGCCCGCCGTCTGGCGGACAAAGGTCTGCATATACGTGGTGAAGGTGTAGAAGGCGGCCGTGCCGCCGGCGGTCAGGCCGACCACGATGGCGACCTCGCGCGGGTACTTCGTCAAGCCGCGCAGCGAACTCGTTCTGGGCTTGGCTTTCTGCGCCTCTTGCGCCGCTTTATACGAATCGGTTTCTGGCATGTCGCGCCGCATCAGCGCCGTCACGATGGCCAGCAATGCGCCGATCACGAACGGAATGCGCCAACCCCATTGCACCAGTTCTTCATGCGTCAGGAACACGTTCTGCAGCAGCAGCAACACCAGGATGGCGCAAAGCTGGCCGCCGATCAGCGTGACGTATTGGAAGCTGGAATAAAAGCCACGATGTTCGGGGTCGGCAATTTCGGTCAGGTAGGTGGCGCTGGCGCCATATTCGCCGCCCAGGCTCAGGCCTTCGACGACGCGCGCCAGCGCCAGCAGCGCGGGCGCGGCAAAGCCGATCGTGGCGTAGGTGGGCGTCAGCGCGATGATCAGCGAGCCCACGCACATCATCCCCACCGATACCATCAGCGACAGGCGTCGCCCGTGCCGGTCCGCAAGGTGGCCGAACAGCCAGCCGCCCAATGGCCGCACGATGAAGCCGGCCGCGAACAGCGTGGCGGCATTCAGTTGCTGGACGACGGGATCGTGCGAAGGAAAAAAGGCGGGCGCGAAATACAGGGCAAAGGCGGTGTAGGCGTAGAAGTCGTACCACTCGACCAGGTTGCCCATGGACCCGATGAAAATCGCCTTGATGCGGCGTTTGGCGTCGGGCATGGCCAGATACGTTTGCGTCATGACTGTTCTCAAGGTGAGCTTGTCGGGGAGTCGCCGGACACGCGAGCGCGCCTTGTCCTCGCCCGTCAAGATCGCAAGGTCAGCCGCGAAATGGAACACGCACGGGCAATATCTTGCGCCTGCCGGCCGCGAAATGCACGCGTCGGCAAGGGCTCTTCTTTCAGGTTTTGGTCAGGTATGGCGCTTGCGACCGTGGCCAGCTGGGCCGCGCATTGCCCGCATTGCCGCGCGTCGCAAAGCGGGGCCGTAAGCCCGTTATTTGGCCTGCTGTTTGCGGCCTGTTCGTCGCCTGTTCGCCGGCCAGTTGCCCGCTATTTACCGCGCGGCTTGATGATGTCGCAGGCAGCGGCGCGGTCGTCCGTCTGGGCATCGCTGCCCAGCAACGCCTGGGCGCCGCAAACCGAAGTGAACATGCCTTTGTTGTCATGCCCGACGCCGCCCACCTCGAAGCTGCTGCGATGCAGCGGGACGGGTTTCGAACCACGGCCGGCCAGCACATATTCGTATTGGATGTATCCCGTGCCTCGCGCCAGGCGGGTGGCGCCCTGCGCTTCGGCGCCGCAGGTTTTGTCCAGCAGCCGGTGTTCGGGATTGTTGTCGGCGCCGCCCAACAGGTAGGTCACGTCGCGCGCCGCGTAGCGCACGAACAGCCGGGTGTCGTCGGTTTCGCGGGCGTAGGCGGGCAGCTTGTCGGTGCCGTACTTGTACTGGTTGTAGGTGGGGCAGATGCCGCGTTCGTAAGGCGCGTAGCCCTTGCCGTCGGCGCGGGGGCGCTCGTTGGTCAGGTATAGGTAGGACGACGGGTTGGCGATGACGTAGCGCAACGCCAGGCCGTCGCGCCGCAGCGCGCCGTCAACGTTGTTCAGGATGGCGTAGCGTTGCACCAGCTGCGCGCCGGCGGAATGGCCGGCCAGCACGATGCCGGCCAACGCCGGCAGGCGCTTGCGGTCGTCCAGGCTGCGCAGCAGATCGTCCAGCACCTGGAACGAGGCTACCGGCGCGGGGCGGCCACTGGCCTGAATGCTCTCTTCGCCGTCTTCCCAGCTGGATTTGCGCCACGCGGCCATGCCGCCAAAGCCCGAGTCGATCGACCCCGAAAACCGGGGCGCCAGAATCAAGGTGTCTCGGGCACGGTCGGGATTGTGCGACAGCAGTTGCGCGGCGGTGTCGTAGTAGCGGTCGGCGTCGCGCTTGACGCCATGCACCACGATCAACACCTGCTTGATGTCGCGCAGGTCGTCTTTGCTCAGGTTGCGGTTGGCGTAGACGGGAATTTTGTAGCGATGCCCCGGCTTGCCCAGCTCAACGGGCTGCCAACGCAAGGGCGTGGCGCGCTTGGGCGCGGGCACCGTTTCGTCGTAGTCGTAGGGGTCGGGCAGGGGTGTTTGCGCGGGTGCCGGCCGGGGTGCAAGCACGGCAGCCAGGGCCAGCGACACCCCCAGCGCTACGCCAACCGCCCGCCAAGCGGCGGGATGCGGGGTGGAGCGGGCGGCGGCATGAGCGGCGGTTGCGCGCATGACGTGGGCAGCAGAAGTTGTTGCAGCAAAAGTTGTTGCAACAGAAGGGGCAGGCGCGCGTCGCATGGCGCGGCGGGCGTTCAGCAGGCCTCGTGGCCCAGCAGTTGCTTCAGGGCGGGCAGGTCCAGGATGCGGACCTCGCGCTGGTTGATCTTGATCAGGCCTTCGCGCGCGAATCGGGAGAACAATCGGCTGACGGTTTCCAAGGTCAAGCCCAGGAAGTTGCCGATTTCTTCGCGGCTCATGCGCAGCACGAACTCGGTCGACGAATAGCCCAGCGAGGCATAGCGTTGCGACAGATTCAACAGGAAGGCGGCCAGGCGCTGCTCGGAACGCATCGACCCCAACGAGGCCAGCATCTGGTGCGACCGCGTGATCTCGCGGCTCATCAGGCGGCGAAACTGCTGTTGCAGCGAGGGCAGGTGCGCGGCCACGCGATCCACTTCGTTCAGGCGGATGACGCAGACTTCAGAGTCTTCCAGCGCGACGGCGGCGGACACATGCTTGCCTTCCAGCATGCCGTCCATGCCGACGATTTCGCCGGGCAGGTGAAAACCGGTGATCTGGATCTGGCCGGTGGCGTCTTCCAGCTGCGTCTTGATGCTGCCAAAGCGCACGCCATACACGGCGTCAAGCGGGTGATCCAGCGAGTACAGCATCTTGCCTTTCTCAAGGCGTACGCGTTCTTGCACCAGCTCGTCCAGCTTTTCCACTTCGGCGGCTGCCATGCCCACGGGCACACACACGTGACCCAACATACACGTGGAACAGTGGGCGGCATCCGGGGCGACGGGAACCCGTTTTTGCATACGATGACCTTTATAGTGCCCGTCGCGCCGGGAATGGCGCGTACGGGTGTACAAGCGTGAAGACAAAAAGCATTGTAGTCGGTTGTTACTACGGGCGTCTTACGTGCCGTTGGTTGCCGGACGCGACTTCCGGTGAGCGATCCAGTCGTCTGTCGGGATATCCACGGCCAACGCCCGTAGCGACGGATCTATTGGATAGTACTGGCAGTGCACGTCGCGCCCGCCGTTCAGGGGCGCTTCCAGGCGCGCGATGGTTTCCCGGCGCACGAAACAGCAGGTTTGCCCGGGTACGTATTCCTCGATCTCGTCCATCAGCGCGATCAGCGCAGGTTCGACTTGATACACATCGCCGCGCACCCGCCGCCCGTCGTCCACGGGGATCAAGCCGGGCCATGCACCGAAGTCGACCAGCATGCCGGGCACCGTGGCCGGGCCCGCCCAGCGGGCCTCGGGCAGGCCACGCCGGGCGGCTGCCTGGGCCAGGTCATTGATTTCGCCCGTGCGTAGGGTGCCGTAGACGAAAACGTATATGCTCATAAATCGGTTTATCTCGCACGTCGAAGCAATGAAGTGGGCGGCTGGGTGTTGAAATTCTGTCATCCGGCCACATATTCAGGGTATCGAGCCAGCCGGCACGTATCGGTCAGGCTCTCCAACAAGCCAAACGACCATTATGCGATTCGACAAACTAACCACCAAGTTCCAGCAAGCCCTGGCCGACGCCCAAAGTCTGGCCGCGCGCAACGACCACCCCTACATCGAGCCCGTGCACGTGCTGTCGGCGCTGCTATCCGACCCGGACAGCGGCGCGGGCAGCCTGCTGGCGCGAGCGGGCGTGGCGGTTAACCGCCTGACCCCCGCGCTGGAGGCCGCGATGAAGTCGCTGCCGCAAGTGCAGGGCGACGACAACGTGCAAGTGGGCCGCGATCTGAACGCGGTGCTGACCCGCACCGACAAGGAAGCCGCGCGCCGTGGCGACACCTATATTGCCAGCGAGCTGTTCCTGCTGGCGCTGGCCGAAGACAAGGGCGAGGCCGGCCGCATCCTGCGTGAAGCGGGGTTGCAGAAGAAAGCTCTGGAAGCCGCCGTCGACGCCGTGCGCGGTGGCGAAAACGTGTCTGGCGCCGAAGGCGAATCCAACCGCGAAGCCCTGTCCAAGTACACCCAGGACCTGACCGAGCGCGCCCGCCAGGGCAAGCTGGATCCGGTGATCGGCCGCGATGATGAAATCCGCCGCACCATCCAGATCCTGCAACGTCGCACCAAGAACAACCCCGTGCTGATCGGCGAACCGGGCGTGGGCAAGACCGCCATCGTCGAAGGGCTGGCGCAGCGCATCGTCAACGACGAAGTGCCCGAAAGCCTGCGCGGCAAGCGCGTGCTGTCGCTGGACCTGGCGGCGCTTTTGGCCGGCGCCAAGTTCCGTGGCGAATTCGAAGAACGCCTGAAGGCCGTGCTCAAGGAATTGGGCCAGGACGACGGCAGCAACATCGTCTTCATCGACGAGCTGCACACCATGGTCGGCGCGGGCAAGGCCGAAGGCGCGATGGACGCGGGCAACATGCTCAAGCCCGCGCTGGCACGCGGCGAGCTGCACTGCATCGGCGCGACCACGCTGGACGAATACCGCAAGTACATCGAAAAGGATGCCGCGCTTGAGCGCCGCTTCCAGAAGGTGCTGGTGGACGAGCCCGACGTGGAATCCACCATCGCCATCCTGCGCGGCCTGCAAGAGCGCTACGAGATTCACCACGGTGTTGAAATCACCGACCCGGCCATCGTCGCGGCGGCCGAGCTGTCGCACCGCTACATCACCGACCGCTTCCTGCCCGACAAGGCCATCGACCTGATCGACGAGGCCGGCGCGCGCATCCGCATGGAAATCGATTCCAAGCCGGAAGTGATGGACAAGCTGGATCGCCGCATCATCCAGCTGAAGATCGAGCGCGAAGCCGTCAAGAAGGAAACCGATGACGCCTCCAAGCGCCGCCTGGGCGTCATCGAAGACGAGCTGGAAAAGCTGCAACGCGAATACAACGACTTCGAGGAAATCTGGAAGGCCGAGAAGGCCGCCGTGCAAGGCACGCAGGCTATCAAGGAAGAGATCGACAGCGTGCGCGCCGAAATGGCCGAGCTGCAACGCAAGGGCCAGTTCGACAAGTTGGCCGAACTGCAATACGGCAAGCTGCCCGATCTGGAGTCGCGCCTGAAGGCCGCCGAAGTGGGCGCCGCGCAGGCCGCGGAAAACGCCGAGGGCGACGATAGCCGTCCGCGTCTGTTGCGCACCCGTGTGGGCGCGGAAGAGATCGCCGAGGTCGTGTCGCGCGCCACTGGTATTCCGGTGTCCAAGATGATGCAGGGCGAACGCGAAAAGCTGCTGCACATGGAAGAGTTCCTGCACAAGCGCGTGGTCGGCCAGGACGAGGCCGTGCGCCTGGTGTCGGACGCCATCCGCCGTTCGCGTGCGGGCTTGGCGGACCCGGCTCGGCCGTATGGGTCGTTCCTGTTCCTGGGCCCCACCGGTGTGGGCAAGACCGAACTCACGCGGGCGCTGGCCGAGTTCATGTTCGACTCTGAAGAGCACCTGATCCGCATCGACATGAGCGAGTTCATGGAGAAGCATTCGGTGGCGCGGCTGATCGGTGCGCCGCCCGGATATGTCGGCTACGAAGAGGGCGGTTACCTGACCGAAGCCGTGCGTCGCAAGCCGTACAGCGTGGTGCTGCTGGATGAAGTTGAAAAGGCGCATCCGGACGTGTTCAACGTGCTGCTGCAAGTGCTGGACGACGGTCGCCTGACCGATGGCCAGGGCCGCACGGTGGACTTCCGCAACACGGTGATCGTGATGACGTCGAACCTGGGTTCGCATCACATCCAGAGCCTGGCGGGCCAGCCGTACGACGTGGTCAAGGAAGTGGTGTGGGGCGAGCTCAAGCAAACCCTGCGTCCTGAATTCCTGAACCGTATCGACGAAGTGGTGGTGTTCCATGGGCTGGAAGCGCAGCACATCGAGTCCATCGCCCGGATCCAGTTGCGTCGCCTGGGCGCCCGACTGGAAAAGCAGGAGATGCGGCTGGAAGTCACCGAGGCCGCGCTGGCGGAACTGGCGCGGTCTGGGTTCGATCCGGTGTTTGGCGCACGCCCCTTGAAGCGTGCCATCCAGCAGCAGATCGAAAACCCGGTCGCGCGCCTGATCCTGGAAGGCAAGTTCGGGCCGCGCGATGTCGTGCCGGTGGATTGGCGCGACGGGGAATTCGTGTTCACCCGTACGTTGCAGTAAGCAAGTCGCTTTGCGGTAAACAAAAAGCCTGGCATTGAAAAATGCCAGGCTTTTTATATGCTCCTTGCGGGACTTACTGTGCAACCGTCACGAACACCGGGTTCGAATAGAACCACAGGTCGTTGTAGTTGCGCGCGTTGATGGCGTTAAAGCGCGCCACATTGTCGGCCAGGTCCACCTTGGCGTCGGGCAGCGGTTCACCGGCCGCGGTCTCGCCGGCAACGTCAACGCCAAGATTGGTGCCGCGCAGACGCAGGTACTGGCTCTTGTCCGCCGTGATCGTGGTCTTGATGACGTTGTAGCCGTCGGCGTCCACCGTCCAGTCGGCGCGTGTGTACCGGGCCAGCACGCGCGTGGACGGGTTGGTGTCGGCGTCATATCCCGGCGTGCCGGCGGCGGCGCGTGCACCGACGTCGCCCACGATCAGGTCCACGTGGTTGACGGTGGGCTTGACGTAAGTGGGGTTGCCGCTTTCGATCGGGTATTCGTAATGGTTGCTGTCCGGGCTGCGAAAGCGGATGGTGACCTCCACCTTTTCGCCCTTCGTCGCTTGCAATTCACCGCCCATGTGCACGACGCCGGCCGCGCCTTGCGCCTGGAAGTCCAGCGCATCGATCAGGTCGCCGAACACGCCGAAGACCCGGCCGCTTTTCAAGCCGGCCACCACCGCCTTCATGTCGTCGCCGTCCTTCCATACATGCGTCTTGGCGTATTCGCCCGGCGCGTAGCCCGAGCTGTACAGCCCTGAGGCGGTGCGGAAGTGGAAGTCGGAATCGGCCACCGTCCAGATGCGTCGGCCTTCGCCCAGCAGCGCGTCCCAGGTTCCGCCCAGGTGCGCCACCAGATAGTCCACGCCGCCATACGTGCGGTTGGGCAGGAAGGCGTTGGTATAGGCCGTGGCGTAGCCGCCGCGATCCGGTTCCATCTGGTTGCCGACCATGCCTTCGATGGCGAAGAAGATGCCGGGCGCCAGGTCGTTCATTTCGCGCAACTGCGCGGCGGTGTACTTGCCCGCGTACCGCGACGGGTGGTTCAGCAGCATGTAGCTGTCGGGATGCTTGTCGCGCAGCCACGTCAGCGCCGCCAGCGAATCGGCATGCGTGGTGTAGGCACGGGTCTGGCCCGACAGGCGCGACACCAGCAGGGGGTCGAACAGCGCGGGGGCCCGGTTGGTGAACAGGTATTCGAACTCCGCCACGGCTTGCAGTGACTTGGCCGACAGCGGGTCGTCGGTGCCGATGCCGATGTTCACGTGGTCATGCGTCGGCATGTCCCATTCGAACGACGAGAAGATAATCTTGTCGGCATAACGGCCGGCGGCCTGCGCGGTCTTGATGAAGGGCACTTCATACTGCGCCATGCCGGTGGAAAACGGGATGGCGCCGCCCGCCAGCGTGGTGCCGGTATGGTCGCGCCCCGATAGCCGCAGATGGTTTGAAATGGCCGCCCAATCCAGCTTGTAGCGGTCAAAGGCCTGGTCCAGCGCGCTTTCCAGGCTGACCTGTGCGTCGTCGGACTGATAGGTGTGCACGTGCAGGTCGCCCGTGGACCAGGCGCCGGTTTCGACGGGCTTGGCGGGTTCTACCGGCGGGGCCGGCTCGGTGATCGCGGGCGGGGTGGGCGGCGCGACGGGTTCTTCGTCGTCGTCGCTACCGCCGCAGGCGCTCAACAAGGTGACGCAAGCCAGCGACAAGGGCAAAATGGCCCGCCGCACGCGGGATACTTCGAACTGCATGGACACACTCCAACGTCTGGCGACCCGCAACGGCGGGCCGCAAAACGCGGAACTATGCCCACGACGAGTGACGCGGGCATGACAGCAGGCAGCCCCGATACGACGCGCGCGCTTATTTCTTGGCCTTGCTGCCGCCCTTGCCCTTGCCCACGCCCGTGGCCCCCCCGGTGCCCGCGCCCGCCTCGGCCAGCGCCTGCGTGATGATGGCGTTGGCCGTCCAGCGCACCACGTCCGTGACGGCGGGCAGGTCCAATTGCCAGATGTCTTTCAACACCAGGAACACTTCGGTGCCATACACCAGCGACAGCGCTTGCGCCACGCGGTCCTGGTGCGCGGGCGTCAATGTCTGCGCCAGCGGCGCGATCGCCCGCTTGAGGATGTCGACGCGATGGCCGCGTACCAGTCGGGGCTCGGCCGCGTCCTTGCCGGCGTTGGCTTGTGCATGCTGCTGTAGCGACACCATGATGGCCGCGCGCAACGGCGCCTCATGGGACGCCAGCCGGGGGTAGGCAAAGCGCAGCAGTTCGTCGACACGGGCGGCTGCGTCGGATGAGTCGGAATCCCAGGCCAGGATGGGGCCCAGGCTTTCGTCCACCACCGCCGCGATCAATGCGCTTTGGCTGGGAAAGTAGCGGTACGCAGTCGCGCGCGACACCTTGGCGTGTTCCGCCAATTCCGCCACCGATGGGGTGATGCCATGAGCCATCAGCTGTTGCGCCGCGTCCAGCAAGGTCTTGCGCATGCGCGCGCGCGGCCCGTGCGGCGGTTCGCCGCTGGCTTCGGCTTGGCGGCTGGCGGGGGCGATCAGCCGGGCCGTGCCGCTGGTGGCCGAACAGCTTTCCGGTACGGCGGGGGTTTGACGTGAGACAGGCGTCTCAGTATGATTCTTTCGTCTCATTTCTTGATTCTACACAGGCCTTCAGGGCCTCACATATCGAGGCGCGCACCGAGTGTAGCCGCCCGCGGAGGAGCCATGACGCATTCGAACCGGCGGGTATTTGTTGCCGCCACCTATGACACCAAGGGCCAGGAAGCCGAGTACGTCGTTGACCTGCTGCGCCGCGACGGCGTGGAAGTGGTGTCGGTGGACGTGTCCACCACGGGCGCGCCCAGCGCAGCGCGGATCCAGGCGCGCGACGTCGCCGCCAGCCACCCGGGCGGGGCGGAAGCGGTGTTCACCGGTGATCGCGGCACGGCCATCGCGGCCATGGCGCTGGCGTTCGAGCGCTACGTGGCCGGCCATGCCGGCATTGGCGCGCTGTTGGGGCTGGGCGGTTCCGGCGGCACGGCGCTGATCGCGCCGGCCATGCGCGCGCTGCCCATCGGCACGCCCAAGGTAATGGTGTCCACGATGGCATCGGGCAACGTCGCGCCCTATGTCGGCCCGTCCGATATCGCGATGATGTATTCCGTGACGGACGTGGCGGGGCTTAACCGCATTTCGCGCCGCGTGCTGGCCAATGCGGCCGGCGCCATTGCGGGCGCGCACCGCATGGCCGCCGCCAGCGCCACCGACAATGACGGCCGCCCCGCCGTGGGCATCACCATGTTCGGCGTCACGACGGCATGCGTGCAGCAGGTGACCCCGCTGCTGGAATCGCGCTATGACTGCCTGGTGTTCCACGCCACCGGCACGGGCGGGCAATCGATGGAAAAGCTGTTGGACAGCGGCTTGCTGGCCGGCGTGCTGGACCTGACGACCACCGAAGTCTGCGACTTTCTCTTTGGCGGCGTGCTTGCCTGCACGGAAGACCGCTTCGGCGCCGTGGCTCGCACGGGCGCGCCCTATGTGGGGTCTTGCGGCGCGTTGGATATGGTCAATTTCGGTGGCATGGATACCGTTCCTGCACGCTATCAGGGCCGCCAGTTCTATCCGCATAATCCGCAGGTGACGCTGATGCGCACCACGGTCGAGGAAAACCGACAACAGGGCGAGTGGATCGCCGCGAAGTTGAACCAATGCAATGGCCCCGTGCGCTTCTTGATACCGGAAGGCGGCGTGTCGGCGCTGGATGCACCGGGCCAGGCGTTCTGGAACCCCGAGGCCGACGCCGCCTTGTTCGCGGCGCTGGAGGCCAATGTGGTCCAGACCGCCGACCGCCGCCTGGTGCGCGTACCCTGCCATATCAACGACACGCTGTTCGCCAGCACGGCGGTGGACCAATTTCTTGCCATCGCCACCCATTGAATTCGCTACCCCATTGAATTCGCTACCCATTAAGCATTAAGGAAGGCCCCCATGCCGCGTTTTGACCGTAACGAACTGCTGGACAAGTTCCGCGCCATGGTGCGCGCCCGTACGCCGATTGTGGGCGGTGGCGCCGGCACGGGCTTGTCGGCCAAGTGCGAGGAAGCGGGTGGCATCGACCTGATCGTCATCTATAACTCGGGGCGCTATCGCATGGCGGGACGCGGGTCGCTGGCCGGCTTGCTGGCCTACGGCAACGCCAACGAGATCGTGGTGGACATGGGGCGCGAAGTGCTGCCGGTGGTCAAGAAGACGCCCGTGCTGGCCGGCGTGAACGGCACCGACCCGTTCTGCGATTTCGATGTGTTCCTGGACGACCTGAAACGCCAGGGCTTTGCCGGCGTGCAGAACTTTCCCACCGTTGGCCTGATCGACGGCACGTTTCGCGCCAATCTTGAAGAAACCGGCATGGGCTACGCGCTGGAAGTCGACATGATCCGCCTGGCCCACCAAAAGGGCATGCTGACCACGCCGTACGTTTTCAACGAGGACGACGCCGTGGCCATGTCGAAAGCGGGCGCGGACATCATCGTCGCGCACATGGGCCTGACGACGGGCGGCTCCATCGGCGCGGAAACGTCGCAGACACTGGACGATTGCGTCGCCGCCATCGACCGCATTGCCGATGCCGCGCTGGCGGTGCGCCCGGATATCATCGTGCTGTGCCACGGCGGGCCTATCGCCACCCCGGAGGACGCGGCTTACGTGCTGCGCCACTGCAAGCAATGCCATGGTTTCTACGGCGCCAGCTCGATGGAACGCCTGCCCACGGAACTGGCCTTGACCGCCGCCACCCGCGAATTCAAAAACCTGACCTTCTGAGGTTCTCATGTCGCATACCGTCTTCGTCAGTGCCGTTATCCACGCACCGCTTGAAAAGGCGTGGCCGTGCTTTCGCGATTTCGACGGCTTGGCCGCCTGGCATCCGGGCGTGGCGCAAAGCCGCCTGGAAGCGGACGGGCGCCATGACGCGGTCGGCAGCGTGCGGTATCTGACTCTTGAGCCATCAGGCTTTGTGCGCGAGCAGTTGTTGATGCTGGACGATCCCAACGCGGCACTGCGCTATTCGATCATTGAAACCGACCTGCCCATGCGCGACTACACGGCGGGGGTGTCCTTGCATCGCATCACGGAGTCTGGGCAGGCATCGGGCGAACACACGCTGGTGCAATGGTGGGCGGACTTCCGTGTCGAAGGCGCCGAGCTTGCCGATGTGGCCCGCGCCGTGGGGCAGAATGTATTCGCGGCGGGGCTGGCGGCGCTGGACGAAAAGCTGCGCACCGGCCAGGCATAGCGCATCGCGCAATCGCCGCCGCTACGTCAGCGGCAACTCGGTCAACGTCTTGCGGCTTGCCGGCACGCGCTTGCACCCGGCGGGTAGCGCCGCGCTGCGCAGGTAATCGTGGATCGCGCGGATCAGCGCCTGCGCAGCCGGGCTGGTCGGGTATTCCTTGTGGCGGATGACGCATACGGTTCGCACCACCGTCGGGCGAGCCAGCAGCGCATAGGCCAAGCCGGGTTCCTGTACCCGGGCGGCGGCCAGTGCCGGCAACAGCGCCACGCCCAGCCCGGCCTTGACCAGCGCCGCCTGCGACGTGGTGCTGGACGCTTCGTAGAAAGGGGCGCCGGCTTCGATGGGCAGGTCGGCGCGGGCGCGCAGCAGCGCCATGATGCCGGTTTCGTCCACCACCCCCACCAATTTGCGCCCCGCCAGATCCGACCACCGCATCGTGCCGTCCCGCCCCGGCGTCAGATGCGGGTCATCGGCCCGATACAACACGCCGAAGCGGTCTTCCAGCAAGGGCTCAAAGTGCAGCCCGGGCGCATCGGCCCACCGGCTGGTCAGACCGAAGTCCACCTCGCGCGCGGCCACCTTGCGCTGGATGCGGCCGGAATTATCGTCGCTTAGATATAGCCGCACGGCGGGATATTGCGCCGCGAATGCCGCCGCCGCCGGCGCAATGATTTCGGTGATGGCCGACGGTGCGGCCGCCACGCCCACGCGCCCGCGCTCCAGCGCGCCATAGCGCACCACGTCTTCGATCACGCCATCAAAATCGGCCAGCAAGCGCATCACGCGCGGCAAGAATTCTTCACCTGCCGCGGTCAGCAACACGCGCCGGCTGGTGCGTGCGAACAGCTGCGTGGCCAGCGCGTCTTCCAGCTGCCGCACCAGGCTTGTCACGGACGATTGGGTCTGGAACAGCCGCTTGGCGGCGTGCGTGAAGCTGGATTCCTGGGCCACCGCCACAAACGCGGTCAGGTGCTTCAACGTGACATGCTTGGGCAGGCGATTCATTTCAAACCACGATAGATGGATCAATAAAAACAATTTTTCCAGATTGATCCCCCGGACGATACTAGGGGCTTCATCCAGGCAGGGCACACATGGACCACGGAAAATTGGATCTGATCATTGAAGGCGGCTGGGTCATCGATGGCCTGGGCGGCCCGCGACGGCTGGCGGACATAGGCGTGAAGGACGAACGCGTGGTGGCCATCGGCAGTCTGGCCCATGCCCAGGCCACGCGCCGCCTCGACGCGCGCGGCAAGATCGTGGCGCCCGGCTTCATCGACTCGCACGGTCACGACGACTTGATGTTCGTGGAAAAGCCCGGCTTGCCGTGGAAGACCAGCCAGGGCATTACGTCGGTGGTGGTGGGCAATTGCGGCGTCAGTGGCGCGCCCGCGCCCTTGCCGGGCAACACCGCGGCGGCCTTGGCGCTGCTGGGCGAAACGCCGTTGTTTGCCGACATGCACGCGTACTTCGATACGCTGCGCGCGCAGCAACCCATGATCAACGTCGCGGCGCTGGTCGGCCACGCCAACCTGCGCCTGGCCGCCATGCGCGACCCGGCCGCCACGCCAAGCCCGGACGAGCAGGACACCATGCAGCGCATGCTGGACGATGCGTTGACGGCCGGCGCGGTGGGTTTCAGCACAGGGTTGGCCTACCAGCCGGGCGGCGTTGCACAACAGCACGAACTGGACGGCTTGGCCCGCGTGGCGGCCGCGCACGGCGCGCTGCACACCAGCCACATCCGCAACGAAGGCGACGAGGTGGAAGCCGCCGTGGACGAGGTGCTGTCCGTGGGCCGCAACACGGGCTGCGCCACGGTGCTGTCGCACCACAAGTGCATGATGCCGCGCAACTGGGGCAAAAGTCGGGCCACGCTGGCCAACATCGACCGCGCGCGCGCCGAAGGCATCGACGTGGCGCTGGACATCTACCCGTATCCCGGCAGCTCGACGATCCTGATTCCCGAACGCGCCGACAGCATCGACGACATCCGCATCACCTGGTCGGTGCCGCATCCCGAATGCAGCGGCGAATCGTTGTCCGACATTGCCGCGCGCTGGGGCTGCGACAAGATGCAGGCCGCACAGCGGCTGTGCCCGGCCGGCGCCATTTACTTCGCCATGGACGAGGCCGAAGTGCAGCGCATCTTTCAACACGAATGCTGCATGGTCGGGTCGGATGGCCTGCCCAATGACGCGCACCCGCATCCGCGCCTGTGGGGCAGCTTTACCCGGGTGCTGGGCCGCTATGTGCGCGAGGCCGAATTGCTGACGCTTGAAGCCGCCGTGGCCAAGATGACGGCATTGCCCGCGCGCGTGTTCGGGCTGTCCGGGCGAGGCCAGCTCAGCGTGGGCGCCTGGGCGGACATCGTGGTGTTCGACGCGGACACCGTGGCCGACCGCGCCACCTGGGATGCGCCGACGCTGCCATCCATTGGCGTTGAACACGTGCTGGTCAATGGCCAACAGGTATTCCCCGAAACCCCGGGCATGAACCGCCCCGGCAAGATCTTGCGGCGCGAAGCCCCTGACAAAACCCCCAAGGAGACAAACCCATCATGATGCAGAAGACATTGATTGCCCTGGCGCTGGCGGCGCTGCTGCCCACTGCCCACGCCGCGTTCCCGGACCATCCCATTACGCTGATCGTGCCGTTCCCGGCGGGCGGGCCCACCGACATTGTCGGCCGGGTGGCAGCGGCCAAGGCGGGCGAAATTCTGGGCCAGCAGATCGTGGTGGAAAACCGTACGGGCGCATCCGGCACCATCGGCATGGCGGCCACGGCGCGCGCCAAGCCCGACGGCTACACCGTAGGGCTGGCCACCGTCAGCACGCACGGCACCGCGCCGCACCTGTTCCCGAATCTGGCGTACGACCCGGTCAAGGATTTCACGCCGATCAGCAATCTGGTCACCAGCCCCAATATTCTTAGCGTCAACCCGAGCTATCCGGCACGCACGCTGGCCGATTTTGTGGCGCATGTGCGCGCCAATCCGAACAAGGACGGCTACGCCAACGCGGGCGCGGGCGGGGTGAACGATCTGGGCATGATCTGGTTCTTGCAGATCATCGGCGGCAAGATGAACAGCATTTCGTACCGGGGCTCGGCGCCGGCGCTAACCGATACGGTGGGCGGCGTGGTGCCCGTCATCTTCGATAATTTCCCGTCGTCGTTGCCGTATGTGAAAAGCAAGCATCTGCACCCGCTGGCCATCACGGGCACCGAGCGCAACCCGCGCCTGCCCGATGTGCCGACGTTCGCCGAGCAGGGCTACAAGGATTACGACGTCACGGCCTGGTATGGCGTGGTGGGCCCGGCCGGCATGCCCGCGGAGGTGCGTGACAAGCTGGCCAAGGCGTTTGCGCAAGCGGTGCGCGACCCGGCCACGGCCGCCAAGATGGAGGAAACGGGCGCCTTTGCATTGGGCAATACGCCGGCGGAATTCGCGGAACAGATTCGCACGGAACGCGATCGCTGGAAAACGGTGATCGACCGCGCGCAGATCAAGCTGCAATGAGAGCTGGCTGTGAGGAGAGCCGGCTGTGATGCGATCAAGCTGCGATCAGATCGATCTGCGCGAGATCAAGCCGCAATCAGCAATTGGGGCCGGGCTGCGGCAGGCCCCGGCTGCGATGGCATCGTGCGCAGCGCCGTAGCCTTAGTACACGTCGCGCCGGTAACGGCCGGCGTGCAGCAACGCCTGCAAGGCGTCGTCGCCCAGCACGTCTTGCAGTGCCGTGTCTACCCCGGACGCCATGCCTTGCAGGCTGCCGCAGACGTAGATGGCGGCGCCGTCCGCTACCCAGGCGCGTAACGCATCGGCTTGCTCGCGCAGCGCGTCTTGCACGTAGCGGCGCCGGGATTGGTCGCGCGAATAAACGGTGTCCACGCGTTCCAGCGTGCCGTCCGCTTTCCAGACGTCGATGTCGGCGCGGCAAAACGCATCGTGCGCGGCGTTGCGTTCGCCGAAGATCAGCCAGTTGCGTCGATGCCCCGCCGCGCGTCGTGCCTTGATCAGCGCGCGCAGCCCGGCCAGCCCGGTGCCGTTACCCACCAATATCATCGGGCGGCCATCGTCCGGCGCATGGAAGTTGCGATTGGTGCGTACGCGCAGATCGATCTGATCGCCCACCTGCGCCACCTGCGTCAGCCAGCCGCTACCTACGCCCAGGCCACCGTCTGCCCCGGGCATCTGGCGCACCAGCAGATCGATGGCGCCGTCTTCCGGCAGCGATGCAATGGAATATTCGCGGTGCGTTTGCAGCGGCCCGTCGCGCTGTAGCCGGGGCCCGATTTCCGCGATGTCACCGGCAAGCCATTCCGGCTTGCCGTGGGCGGGGGGCGTCAACGTCAACAGGTAGCAAGGGCCGCCAGCGCTGCCGGGGTTCTGCAATGTGCGCGCCGCGAGCCGCCACGGTTCGTAATCCGGCGCCTGCCAGTCCGGCAGGTCGCTGCGGCCGGTCAACAGGCCCAGGTGATGTTGCCAGTGACGCAGCGCAGCGGGGTCGCCGTTGTCCACTTCCACCATGTCGAACAAGGGCGTGGCGCCCTGGGCGTGCAGCCAGTCGTTCAGCTGATGCCCAAAACCGCAGAACCGCGTGTATTCGCTATCGCCCAGCGCCAGCACCGCGACCTGCACGCCGGCCAATGCGCGCGAGGGCGCGGCTTGCATCTGGCTGGCGAAGGCGGCAGCGGCGTCGGGCGGATCGCCTTCACCATAGGTGCTGACCACGAACAGCACGCGGCGGTAGGCGGGCGATTGCCCCGACAAGCGCGCCACATCCAGCTGCCCCAGCGACGCCACATGCACCGTCAGGCCGCCCGCGCGCAGTGATTGCGCGGTTTGTTCGGCCAGGGCCTCCGCATAGCCCGTCTGGCTGGCATACGCGATCAGCAAGGCATTGGATGCAGTACCCCCGTGGGCGTTCAGGCTCAAGGCGGCCAGCGCCCGCGCCTGGCTGGCCTGATGCCGCCGCGCTCGCCGCCATGCCCACAGACATAGCAACAGCCACACTGCCACCACGCACGCTGCGGCGAACAATCGGGTGGCGCTCATCGGGTCAGCAAGCTTGAGCCAGCGCCTGAAACGCCGGGGTGGCGACGACGCGGTATTCGCGCGCGTCGCGCAGAATGAACAGGGCCGCCAGGTCGTGGCGGCGGGCGTAGGCCAGGCCGTCGGCTTCGCCCAGCACCGTCAACACCGTGGCCAGGGCATCGGCCTGCATGCACTCGGCGTGCAGCACGGACACGGACGCCACGTTGTTGCGCACCGGCTGCCCGCTACGCGGATCGATGGTGTGGGCATAGCGCGCGTCGCCGCTGCCGGCGTGCCGTCGATAGTCGCCCGATGTGGCGATGCAAAGGTTTTGCAGTGGCAAGGCCAGCGCGTGGTTGTCGCTGGCATCCGGCACCTCGATCGCAACCCGCCAGGCCTGGCCATCGGGCCGCTTGCCGCGCGCGCGCAGTTCGCCGCCCACTTCCACCAGGTATTGCGATACACCCAGCGCGTCCAGCGCCAAGGCGGCGCGGTCCACGCCATGGCCCTTGGCGATGGAAGACAAATCCAGGTACGTGCCGCCAGGCTGCATCGCGGCTTGTCGCGCGACGTCCAGCGGCACGCGGCGCCAACCGCAACGGGCGCGCGCCGTGTCGATGGCGGCAGGCGAGGGCGGTTCAAAGGCGCGCTGATGCGGGCCGAATCCCCACGCATTGACCAGCGGCCCCACCGTGGGGTCATACGCGCCGCCGCTGTCCTCGGCCAAGGCCAGCGCATGGCGCAACACGTAGAAAAAGCCGTCGGGCAGCACCTGCCAGCTTGGCAGGGCCCGGTTGAACCGCGTGATGTCGGAGGCCGATTCCCAGGTACTCATCTGCGCCACGACGTCGTCTAGCGCCGCCTGGATAGCGCGGCGCGCGGCGTCACTGTCCATGCCGGCTGGCAGCGCCATTCGCGCGGACCACGTCGTGCCCATGGTCGCGCCCGCCAACGCCGCCGGCTCGGGCAGTGCGGGCGAGGCAGCCAGCGCGGCCGGCGCGGACGACGTGGCCACGGCGGGCGACGCTGACAAGGCTGGCGATGCTGACAAGGCGGGCGACGCTGACAAGGCGGGCGACGCTGACAAGGCGGGCGACGCTGACAAGGCGGGCGACGCTGACAAGGCGGGCGACGCTGACAACGCTGGTGATGCGGGACGCGCCGCCGGCATGGCGCCATAGCTCACGCGCACGGCGGGAGCCGCCGTGCCGCGAGGCGCATAGGACCGGGCAGCGGACACGCGCGGCGCCTTAGGGTTGCAGCACTTCGACGGTGCCGGCGTAGGACAGGCGGCGCTTGGTGGCCTTCGGCACGCTGACCTTGGCGTCTTCCATGCCCGCTTCAATCCAGTACAGGCCAGGCTGCGGCCACTTGACCGAGAACTTGCCGTCCTTGTCCGTGGTCAGCTTGATCTCGCCGACCTTGTCGCGATAGCGGCTGCCGCCGGGCACCACGTTCACTTCCAGGTTGGCGGCGGGCTGGCCGTCCAGCAGCATCTGGAAGGTGGCCGCTTCGTCCGTGAACAAATCGTTGGGGTGCGTGACCGGCGCCAGTTCCAGGCCACGGCCCACCGGCTTGACGGTCGACGGCTTGCCCGCCGTGACGAACGTTTCCACTCGGCCCAGGCTTTGGGACACTTCCAGCTCTTGCGCGTTTGCCGGCACGGCCTGCTCCATGCCTTCGACCTTGCCGAAGTAGCGCTTGTTCTTGCCGTCTTCCTTCCAGCGCGCAAACACGCCGTCGTTGACCACGGCCACGCGATAGGTGCCGCTTTGCTTCAGTTGCAGGTCGAACGTGCTGCGCAGCTTGCCACGGTTCAGGTTTTCGGCGTCGGCCGGCTTGCCGTCCGGCGCGATGACGGCCAGGCCGTCCAGGCGCATCGGCGCATGGTTGAAATAGAACTTGTCGTTGCCGACGGCGGCGTCAACGGTGATCCAGCTGTCGGTGCCCGACAGCACGGTGGACGACGGCACGATCCACACGTCATGCGCGTGGGCGGCAAAGGGCAGGCACAGCGCCAGGGCGGCGGCCAGTTTGGCGGCGGTTTTCATGGTTGCGGTCCTTGAAGGCATGCGGGGGGCATCAGGGTTTGAGGTTGAGCGCGATGGCGCCCAGTTCGTGTTCGCCTTGCGCGGTCAGCTGTTCGGCCTTTTGCGGAGGCCACTGGAACGGAATGCGCAGTAATTCACGGCCGCCGACTTCGCGCGCCGCTTCCACCACGACCGCGTACTGGCCGGGCTTGAGCGATGCCAAGGGCTTGGAAGCCGCGTCGAAGCTCAGCGCGTGCTTGCCCACGGGCTTGGTCGCGCCGCTGACGCCGTCCACCGGAAACTGCTGGTTGCGGCCGCTGCGGCGCCACCATTGGCGCATGTCCTTGAGCCACTCGGTGCCTTCGTTGTTCTTCTTGGCCACGTCGTACCAGACGGCCAGGTCGGCGGCCACGCTCTGGTCGGGGTTTTCGATCCAGATCGCGACGTACGGGCGGTGGTATTCGGCCACATCCAGGCGCGGCACCTCGATGGACAGGCCGATGTCGGCCGCATTGGCCGTCCGGGCGATCGCGCCGGCCAAGAGGGCCGACAACAACAGTTTGCGCATGGAAATCTCCAGGGGCGGATCGAAGGAATCAGTGGATGAAAATCAGTGAATGAAGAGCAGCGCGAGGACGACGGGAATCACAACGCCAAGCCCCACCATGGGCCAGGTGGCGCCGCGGTTGCCGGCGTGCATTTTCAGCAGCACCAGCCCGGTCAACGAAAAGACCAGACAGGCGAGGGCGAAGATGTCCAGGAACCAGCTCCAGGCCAGTCCGGTGTTGCGGCCCTTGTGCAAATCGTTCAGGTAAGACACCCAGCCGCGATCGGTGCGCTCGTATTCGACATCGCCGCTGGCGCGGTCGATGGACAGCCAGGCGTCGCCGCCCGCGCGGGGCAACGACAGGTAGACTTCGTCGGCGGACCATTCGGCGGCCTTGCCCACCGCGCCGGCATCCAGGGTGTCGTCCAGCCACTTTGCGACAGGAGCCGGTAGCGGCGCTTTTTTCTGGCCGGGCGGGGCGGTCAATTGCTTGAGCTCGGGGGCAGGAAGTTGCGCTTGCCGGCTGGTCACCACCGCACGGGATTCAATGTGCGACGCGTTGTTCAGCGTGAGGCCGGTGACGGCAAACAGCAGCATGCCCAGCAGGCATAGCGCCGAGCTGATCCAATGCCATTGATGCAGCGTCTTGAGCCAGTAGGCCCGGCGCCGTGGAGTGGGTTGACTGTCCATGCGGGATTCGGTTTGAAGCGGCGGATTCTAACATTTAATGAGAATTACTCGTATAAAAGGCAGGGCCTGCGGGACACGCTGATTTCAATCGATTTCGAACGCGTGCCGCCGCAAAATCGCCGGGTTTGCCGCGCAGCCGTGATCCCCTTATTCGGCCCGGCTTCGGGGGCGGCGCGTTATGCTGCTGCTGGCCTTTTTCTTGCGCCTTGTCCCCGCCTGGCGCCCCGACACTTATGACTGCCTATCAAACCCTGATCCCGTTGAATTTCCTGGCCGTGGGCCTGGGCGCCGTACTGGGCGCCTGGACGCGGTGGCTGGTCAGCCTGTGGCTGAACGTGGAGTCCTGGCCATGGGGCACGTTCGCGGTGAATCTGGCGGGCGGTTATTTCGTGGGCGTGGCGCTGGCGCTGGTAGCCGGGCATCCGGAATGGCCGACGTGGGTTCGGTTGGGCGCCATCACCGGGTTCATGGGCGGCTTGACGACGTTTTCCACCTTCTCGGCGGAAACCGTATCGATGCTTGAACGCGGCGCGTATGGCACGGCGCTGGGCTATGCGGGCGTGAGCCTGGTGGGATCGTTGGCGCTGACGGCGGCCGGCATCGCCACGGTGCACTGGCTGCGGTAGGCGCCAGGGGCAAAGAGCAGGGCGTTTGGCGGTGGGTGTTATGCGCCCTAGCCGCCGGGGCTGGCGACGGGCTGTCGCCCGCCGCATTCACCCATCAATCGGCGCGGGGGTTCAACACGCGAGCGGCTTGCAGGCCGCTGCGCACCGCGCCTTCCAGCACGCCGGGGTAGCCCGTGTCGGTCCAGTCTCCCGCCAGCGCCAGGGTGCGCCATGGCGTGGTGTTCAGCGGACGCGTCAGGCCGGGCAGCGCCGCGAAAGTGGCGCGCTTTTCAATCAGCAGTTCGGCCGCCGTCACTTCCGGCATGGCGGGTAAACGCGCGGGATGGCGCGCCGCCTGTTCGGCGACCTGGTCGATCAGCGCTTCGATCACCTGGCGCCGGTTGCGTTCGGCAATGCTGGTGGCCGCGCTGGCCACCACGGCAAGCTCGCCCGCCTTGGTGTCGCCCGCCAATTGCGCGCGGTCGAACACCCATTGCCCCACATGCCCGCGCGCGGCTTCTTCGCGCAGCATCATCATGGGTTCCGGCAGCCGCCAGGGTTCGGCCAGCCGCACGTTCAGGGTGGCGATCGGCAGATAGTCGAACGCCTTCAGCGCTTCCAGCAGGCCGGTCGCGCCGGCCTGGCGCAAGGGCGCGTCCAGCAAGCGGGCCGCATAGGTCGGCGGTACGGCCAGCACGGCGGCGTCAAAGCGTTCCTGGTTGACCACAATGCCGTCGTCCGACGGATGCAGTTGGCGCACCGTGTTGCCATAGCGCATGGTGACCTGGCGCGCCGCTGCGTCGGGCCACAGCGCCGACAGGTCGGTGCAGGGCAGCAGCAGATCGCTGTCTTCGCGCGTGCCCGCCAGGCTGTCGCGCAATACGCGCGCAAACAGTGTGGCGCTGGCGGTGGCGCACGGCGTGTTCAGCGCGGCCAGGCACAGCGGTTCCCAAATTTGCCGGATCAGCGCGTCGGATTGCGCGTGATAGTGCAGCAGATGCAGCACGGTCCAGTCGCGCGGCGGCGACCAGGACATGGCCTTCAAGCCGCGCATCAGGCGCAGCGACGCATAGCGGTCGGCCCAGCTCAGCCCGCGCGCAAACAGCAAGGCGGCGGCCATGTGCAAGGGCGCAGGCAGCCGGGGCGCGGACAGGCGAAAGCGCCCGTCCAGGCTGGCCAGCCGCAGCGGCCGGCGCATCAGCAGCGCATCGGGGTTGCGGCCCACGCGGCGCATCAGCGCAAGCGTATGCCGGTAGGCGCCCGACAAAATGTGCTGGCCATTGTCCAGCGGCGCCTCGAACGATTCATGAAAGACGCGGCGCGCGCGCCCGCCGGGCGGGTGCCCGGCTTCAAATACCGTGA
>NZ_JBLVOL010000045.1:72572-101108 GCF_053543755.1 Achromobacter semiaridum
ATGCTGGCCGCCAAGCCGGCCCAGCCCGCGCCAATTACCGCCGCCTTCACCGCGCCAGCCGGCGGACCAGTCCGCGTCCGCCGCCCACCCAGGTTTTCCAGGCCAGCCACAGCTTGCGCAGTGGCGTCAGCGAGATGCGCTGGTGCAGCACCTGCCAGTTGTCGCGCTCGATTTCATCAAGCAGCGCGTAGTAGATGGCGGCCATCATCAAGCCCGGCCGCTGCGAACGGCGGTCGACCTCGGGCAGGTTGCTCATGGCTTCGCGATAGAGTTCGCGGGCGCGATCGGCCTGGAACTTCATCAGCGCGCTGAAGCGCTCGGAGTATTCGCCATTCAGGATGTCCGAAGCCTTGACCTCGAACTGCTGCATGTCGTTGACCGGGATGTAGATGCGGCCACGGCGCGCGTCGTCGCCGACGTCGCGGATGATGTTCGTCATCTGGAACGCCAGACCCAGCTTTTCGGCGTAGACCAGCGTCTTGGGATCGCTATAGCCGAACACGCCGGCAGACAATTCGCCCACCACGCCGGCCGCGTGCCAGCAGTATTTGCGCAGGCCGGGCCAGTCCAGGTAGCGCGTCTGGTCCAGGTCCATTTCCATGCCGTCCACCACCGCCAGCAGGCGCTCGCGGGTGATGGAACAGGTTTCCAGGTGCGGTTGCAGCGCGCGCGTCACGGGGTGATCGGGCTTGCCGTCGAACATCTGGTCAACCTGCGTGCGCCACCAGGCCAGCTTGATGCGGGCCAGCGACGGGTCGGTGCATTCGTCGACCACGTCGTCCACTTCGCGGCAGTAGGCGTAAAGCGCCGTGATCGCGCGGCGGCGTTCGGGCGGCAGGAACAGGAATGAGTAGTAGAAGCTGGAACCGCTTTTGGCGGCTTTCTCCTGGCAATATTCGTCAGGGGTCATAGATAGGCAGGGCCTGTTACTTGATAGAGCGCCACAGCATGATGGCCCAGTCTTTGGCGCCCAATTCGGGGCGGTTCATGAATACATCGTAGCCGCTGGCTTCGATACGCTCCAGCACGCGCAGCCCGCCTTGCACCACCAGGCGCAACTCCAGGCCGATGCGGCCGGGCAGGCGGCGCGCCAGCGGAGCGCCGAAGTGTAGCAGCGCGCGCGTGCGTTCAACCTCAAAGGCCATCAGCTCGCGCCATTGCGCGGTCAGCCGGCATGCGGCCAGGTCTTCTTCGGTGACGCCATGGCGGCGCAGGTCTTCCTGCGGCAGATAGACGCGCTGCTTGTGCCAATCGACCCGCACATCCTGCCAGAAGTTCACCAGTTGCAAGCCGGTGCAGATGGCGTCGCTTTCGGCCACGTCTTGCGGGCTGGACGCGTCGAACAGATGCAGCATCAGGCGGCCCACCGGGTTGGCCGAACGCGTGCAGTAGTCGGCTAGCGTGGCGTAGTCTTCGTAGCGCTTGACGGCAATGTCCTGCTCGAACGCGGACAGCAGGTCGTAGAACGGCGTGATGGGCAGTTGATGGCGCGCGATGGTCTGGGCCAGCGGCGTGAAGATGTCGGCCAGCGGCGGCAAGCCTGGCGCGGGCGTCACGCCCGGTTCGGCGCCAATGCGGTGAAGTTCGGTGCGAAAGGCCGCCAGCTGCGCCAGCCGCTCTTCGTCGGACGCGCTGCCTTCATCGGCAATATCGTCCGCCGCGCGGGCAAACCGGTAGATATCGGTCACGGCGCCGCGCAGCCTGCGCGGCAACAGCAGCGAGGCGACGGGAAAGTTCTCGTAGTGATCGATGGACATGGATAACGGGTACAGGGGGCGGTCCCGGGACGGGATCGCACCATTTTAGAGTAGTCGCCTTTGGGGGCGTGATGCCATCAGAGATGTCATTGCAGAGGCCCTCCCTCTCGGGCGGCGATCAGTTAGACTTAAGCGCCACAGGATCTCACACCATGCCGCGCCCCATATCCGCCACTGTCTCCGTCTCCGCGCTTGCGCACAATCTTGCCACCGTGCGCCACCATCTTGAGCAAACCGCCGCCGCCGCGGCCGGGCTGCCGCCGTCCATCTGGGCGGTCATCAAGGCCAACGCCTACGGCCACGGCATTGAGCAGGCGGTGACGGGGTTTTCCAAGGCGCAGGGCCTGGCCATGCTGGATCTGGACGAAGCCGTGCGCTGCCGCGAGGCCGGTTGGGGCGGCCCGATCCTGCTGCTGGAAGGGTTCTTCAAACCCGCCGACCTGGATCTGGTCGACCGCTATCACCTGAGCACCACCGTACACAACCGCGAACAGCTGGACATGCTGTCGCGCGCCCGCTTTACCCGGCGCGTGGACGTCATGCTCAAGCTGAATAGCGGCATGAACCGGCTGGGCTTCAGCCCGGCGTCTTATCCCGCCGCGCATGAGCGCGCCATGTTGCTACAGCAGCAGGGCACGTTGGGGTCGGTGGGCAAGATGACGCACTTTGCCTGCGCCGACGGCCCCCAGGGTGTGACCGAGCAGCTGGCCCTGTTTAATTCGGTGACGCATAAGATGCCCGGCACGGTCAGCGTATGCAACTCGGCCGCCACGCTGCGCTTTGCCGACATCGCGGTCAGCTCGCCCACGCAGACGCATTGGGTGCGCCCGGGCATCTGCCTGTACGGCGCGTCGCCGTTCGCCGATGCCGAAGCCGCGTCGTTCGGCTTGAAGCCGGCCATGACGCTAAGTTCCGAAATCATCGCCGTGCAGGAACTCAAGGCGGGCGATTCCGTAGGCTACGGCGCAATCTTCCGCGCCGAACGCGCCATGCGGATCGGCATCGTCGCCTGCGGCTACGCCGACGGCTACCCGCGCCACGCCACCACCGGCACGCCCGTGGTCGTGGCGGGCATCCGCACGCAGCTGGTCGGCCGCGTGTCAATGGACATGCTGATCGTCGACCTGGACCCGATTCCTGCCGCGGGTGTCGGCGCGCCAGTGGTGTTGTGGGGCGAAGATGGCCCGTCGGTGGACGAAGTGGCACAGGCCGCCGGCACCATCGGCTACGAATTGCTGTGCGCCCTGGCGCCGCGCGTGCCGGTCAGCCGCGACGCCTGAGCGATCCGCCGCCTGGTCTGGCCGATTTTGGCCGGGTGTCCGGTGCGCAGAAATTGCTACGCAATTTACAAGACAGCCATCTCCGGATGGTGTCTACTTGGAACACCGGGCGCCCAAGCGCCCGTTTTTGACCCAGCAATCTGACGACGAGGTTTCAATCCATGAAGGACAAATGCGTGCTCATTACGGGCGCCACCAAGGGCATAGGCTGGGCGCTGACGCAGCGTCTGTCCGACATGGGCTGTCATGTGGTCGGCATTGCGCGGAACACCACCGATGTGGACTTTCCCGGCTATCTGTACGCCTGTGACCTGGCTGACGCCGGCCGCACCGAGGAAGTGCTGCGCGAAATCCGCGAGAAGTTTCCCGTGGACGCCGTGGTCAACAACGTGGGCATCGCGTCGCCGCAGCCCTTGGGCGAGATCGACCTGGCCACGCTGTACAACGTGCTGGACCTGAACGTGCGCGTGGCGGTGCAGGTCACCCAGGCGTTTATCGAATCCATGAAGGTGCGTCGCGCCGGCCGTATCGTTAACGTGGTCAGCCGCGCCATCCATGGCGGGTTGGACCGTACGGCGTACTCGGCCGCCAAGAGCGCGCTGGTGGGCTGCACCCGCACGTGGGCGCTTGAACTGGCCGAATACGGCGTGACCGCCAACGCGGTGGCGCCCGGCCCGATCGAAACGGAAATGTTCCGCGCCACCCGTCCGGCGGGTAGCGATGGCGAAAAACGCGCGCTGGCCTCCGTGCCCATGAAGCGCCTGGGCACGCCGGCCGAAGTGGCGGCGGCCATTGCCTTCCTGCTGTCCGACGACGCCGGTTTTATTACCGGCCAGGTGCTGGGCGTGGACGGCGGCGGCAGCGTGGCGGGCCGATCCTGATCACGGTCTGGCCCAAACTAAAAGCGCACCGGAATGAGTCGGTGCGCTTTTTTTCTGCCGTTTGATGCGTCGTAGATTCAGTAGGGGCCTTTGCCCGCCGCCACCGGCCGCACGTCCTTGAATTCGCCGGCCAGTTTTTCCGCCGCGCGCGCCAGCAGCACGGCGTCCACGCCCACGGCCACGAAGGTCGCGCCCAAGGACAGGTAGTGCTTGGCCTGTGCCACTCCGCTGTGCAGGATGCCGGCGGCCTTGCCCGACCGCACAATGCGCGCAATGGCCTGGTCGATGGTCGCCAACACCTCGGGGTGATCCGGCTGGCCCAAAAAGCCCATGCCTGCCGACAGGTCGGCCGGGCCGATGAAGGCCCCATCCACCCCGTCCACCGCCAGGATGTCGTCCAGCGCGTCGATGCCGGCCGGCGTTTCAATCTGCACCAGCACGCACATCTGATCGTTGGCGCGTTCCAGGTAGTTGGGGATGCGGTTCCAGCGCGAGGAACGCGCCAGCGCGCTGCCCACGCCCCGGATGCCTGCCGGCGGATAGCGCACGGCGGCCACGGCCGCGCGCGCTTCGTCGGCGGACTGGATCATCGGCACCAGCAAGGGCTGCGCGCCGGTGTCCAGGATCTGCTTGATCTGTACCGGGTCGTTCCACGCCGGGCGCACCACGGGCGCCACCGGGTAGGCGGCCACCGACTGCAATTGCGACAAGGTGGTCTGCAAGGTGTTCGGCGCATGTTCGCCGTCGATCAGCAGCCAGTCGAAGCCGGCGCCCGCGATGATTTCCGATGTGTAGGCGCTGGCCAGGCCGGCCCACAGGCCAATCTGGGGTTGGCGGTCGCGCAAGGCTTGCTTGAAGGTATTGGTCAGGATGTCCATGGACGGCGTGCCGTGTTAGTTGAAATGACAGTTGACGGAACCCAGCGCGCCGTAATCGACGTGGAAGGTGTCGCCCGGCCGCGCGGCCACGGGGCGGGTGAACGAGCCCGACAGAATGATCTCGCCCGCTTCAAGCGCCACGTCGTGGGCGGCCAGCTTGTTAGCCAGCCATACTACGCCATTGGCCGGGTGATTCAAGACGCCCGCGGCCACGCCGGTTTCTTCGATCACCGCGTTGCGTGACAAAATCGCGCCGACCCAGCGCAGGTCGAAATCGCCCATCTTCACAGGCCGCCCGCCCATCACCACGCCTGCGTTCGCCGCGTTGTCGGCAATGGTGTCGAACACCCTGCGCGGGCGCTTGGTGTCGGGGTCGATGCCGTGCGAGCGCGCGTCAATGATCTCCAGCGCGGGGATCACGTAGTCAACCGCGTCATATACCTGGAACAGCGTCACCCGGGGGCCTTGCAGCCGCTTGCCCAGCACGAAGGCCAACTCGACTTCCAGGCGCGGCAGGATGAAGCGGCCGGCGGGAATGGTGCCGCCGTCCTCGAAGAACATGTCGTCCAGCAGCATGCCGAAATCGGGCTCGTCGATCTGCGATGACTGCTGCATCGCGCGGGACGTCAGGCCGATCTTGTGGCCGCGCTTGACGCGGCCTTCGGCCAGCTTGATGTCCATCCAGGCGCGCTGCACGGCGTAGGCGTCAGCGATATCGATGTCGGGATGGTCCAGCGAAATCTGGCGGATCTGCGTTCGCGTTCGTTCCGCTTCATGCAGGCGCGCGGCGATGCTGCGTACGGTTTGGGTGTCTAGCATAGAGAGTCCGGTTAAAGGTTAAGACGGGAAGGGCGCCAGCGTGTTGACCAGCCTTCCGACGCCTTCGATTTCGGTCACGACCTGGTCGCCGGGCATGACGTTGACGATGCCGTCCGGCGTGCCGGTCAGGATCAGGTCGCCGGGGGACAAGGTCATGAAGCTGCTGAAGTATTCAATCAGCGCGGGCACGTCGAACACCATGTCGCGCGTGTTGCCCAGCTGGGTCTGAACGCCGTTGACCGTGGTACGCAGGGTCAGGTTCATGGGGTCGGGCACGTCGTCGCGGTCCACCAGCCAGGGGCCCAGCGGCGTGCACGTGTCGCGGTTTTTCACGCGCAGGTTCGGGCGATACCAATTTTCCAGGTAGTCGCGCAGCGCATAGTCGTTGGCCACGGTGTAGCCCGCTACATAGTCGTAGGCTTGCCCGCGCGGGACGTTGCGCGCCGTCTTGCCGATGACCACGGCCAGCTCGCACTCGTAGTGCATGAAGGCTACGTCGGCCGGGCGCAGCGTATGCGCACGATGACCCACGAAGGTGTTCGCGGCTTTCAGAAAGCCCAGGGGCTCGTCGGGCGCCTTGAACGCGAGTTCCTTGGCGTGGTCCGCGTAGTTGATGGCCAGCGTGAAGGTCGTGCGCGGTTCGATGGGCGGCAACCACGTCACGGCGTCTTCCGCCAGGACGCGCCCGTCTGGCAGCAGGACGCTGCCCGGCGCGCTGTCCGCTTCGGTCACGGTGTGAATGGCGCCTTCGTAGGCGATGCGTGCGTGTTTCATGGCGATGTCCTCAGGATGCGGCCAACGTGTTGCCCAGCGTGCCGACCTGAGCGATGCGGATGTCAAAGCGTTGCCCGGCACGCACGCGTGGCGCGTCGTGCGGCGTGCAGACCAGCAGGATGTCGCCGGCGTCAAAGCTCATGAAGTCGGTTACGTCGGCGATCAGGCGCGCAACGGGGCGGATCAGGTCGGCGGTGCTGGCGCGTTGCCTGACGACGCCATCCACCAGCACTTCGATGGCCAGCGCATCCGGGTCGATTGCCGGCGATGCCGGCGCCAGCGTATCGCCGATGGGGCAGAAGCCATCGCGGCACTGTTGTTTAAGGGCGGGCCGGAAGTAGCTGTCGTGCGGCACGGACAGGTCCGCCACCACGCGATAGCCCGCCACGTAGTCCAGCGCATCCGCCTGGCTGACTCGGCTGGCGCGGCGCGCGAACACCACGCCCAGGCAAGCGCCCACCTGCACCTCTTGCACATCGGCGGGCAGCGTGATGGTGGCGCCATCGCGTGCATAGGTGTTGGCGGGCTTGATGTACAGCACGGGCGCGCGCGGCGCGGCCTTGTAGGGCGGCGCGTTGACGGCGTCGCCCAGCGCGTCCAGAGACTGGCGCGTGTTGAGCGCCACGCCAACCACGGTGCGCGGCGGCTGCGCCAAGGCCGCGCTGGCCGCTTCGGCGCGCTGCGCAAGATAGTGGCGGTAGTTATTGTGCTTGTAGTTCAGCACCGGGTCCGCTTCTTCGATCTGCATCGAAATGCCCAAGGGCCGCATGGCCAGATGCGGAGCCAGCGCGGTGTTCAGCGCCTGGAACACCCGCTCGCCCAACGCCGCCTTTTGCGCGTCGGTGCGGCCGTGGCCGATGCGCAGCACGACGTGCACGAAGGCGTTGTCGGGGTGGCCGTCCACGATCAGGCAGTCGTCCACGCGTAGCGCCCGGGTGCGGGCGCCGGCCAGCGGAAACAGGCTGCCGTCGCCAATGGCGGCGCCTTGCACCGCGCGCATCAGCGCGCGGGTATCCAGGGCAAGGTTGCCTGAATACTCGATCCAGATATGGGGCATGGTGTCTCCGCCATAATAGTTAGCATGTTAATTAGAATAGCGGGAAAGTCGGTTGGCGGCAATGCGCCGGACGCGCGATGCGGCGCGGGAATCCCGCCGTTGACAGCGCCACGTCAGGCAGCATAAAGTTAACGTGTTAATTAAATGGGGCGGCGCATCGCGCCGCGATAAGAACAAGGAGCCGCACGTGAGCATCAAGCATTGGATCAACGGCCAGCAAGTCGATAGCGCTGACCGCTTCGTCACCTACAACCCGGCCACGGGCGAGGCCATCGCCGAAGTGGCGGCGGGCGGGCAGAAAGAAATCGACGCGGCCGTGGCGGCGGCGGCGGATGCGTTTCCCAAGTGGGCCAACACGCCCGCCAAGGAGCGCGCGCGGTTGATGCGCCGCCTGGGCGAACTCATCGACGCCAACGTGCCGCACCTGGCCGAACTTGAAACGCAGGACACGGGCCTGCCCATTTCGCAAACGCGCAAGCAGCTGATTCCCCGCGCGTCCGAGAACTTCAATTTTTTTGCCGAAGTCTGCACCCGCATGAACGGCCACACGTATCCCGTGGACGACCAAATGCTGAACTACACGCTGTATCAGCCGGTGGGCGTGTGTGCGTTGGTGTCGCCCTGGAACGTGCCCTTCATGACGGCCACCTGGAAGACGGCGCCGTGCCTGGCGCTGGGCAATACCGCCGTGCTGAAGATGTCAGAATTGTCCCCCTTGACGGCCGACCAACTGGGCCGGCTGGCGCTTGAAGCCGGCATCCCCGCCGGCGTGCTGAACGTGGTGCAGGGCTATGGCGCAGATGCCGGCGATGCGCTGGTGCGGCATCCTGGCGTGCGCGCCATCTCGTTCACGGGCGGCACGGTCACCGGCAAGAAAATCATGGCCAGCGCGGGCGGCATCAAGAAATACTCGATGGAGCTGGGCGGCAAATCGCCCGTGCTGATTTTTGACGACGCCGATGTAGACCGCGCGCTGGACGCGGCGCTGTTCACGATCTTTTCGCTGAACGGCGAACGCTGCACCGCGGGCTCGCGCATCTTCGTGCAGCAATCCATCTACGACGATTTCGTGCGCAAGTTCGCCGCGCGCGCCCAGCGCCTGGCGGTGGGCGACCCCACTGATGAGGCTACCCACGTGGGCGCGATGATCACGCGTCAGCACTGGGAAAAGGTCACCGGCTACATCCAGCTGGCCGAACAGGAAGGGGCGCGTATCCTTGCGGGCGGCGCGGGCAAGCCGGACGGGCTGCCGGCCCATCTGGCGGGCGGCAACTTTGTGCGGCCCACGGTGCTGGCGGACGTGGACAACCGCATGCGTTGCGCGCAGGAAGAAATTTTTGGGCCCGTCGCCTGCCTGATCCCGTTCAAGGACGAAGCCCACGGGCTGGCGCTGGCCAACGACGTCAAATATGGCCTGGCCTCGTACATCTGGACTAGCGACATCGGCCGCGCGCATCGCTTGGCGCGCGGCATCGAAGCAGGCATGGTGTTCATCAACAGCCAAAACGTGCGCGATCTGCGCCAGCCGTTCGGCGGCACCAAGGAATCCGGCACGGGACGCGAAGGCGGGGAATACAGCTACGAGGTGTTCGCCGAAATCAAGAACGTGTGCGTGTCGATGGGCAGCCACCACATCCCCAGATGGGGCGTGTGAATGCAACAAGGAGACAACCATCATGGGTAAGCTTGCACTGGCCGCCAAGGTGACCCACGTGCCGTCGATGTACTTGTCGGAGCTTCCGGGCAAGCATCACGGTTGCCGAGAGGCCGCCATCGAAGGCCACCGCATCATCGGCCAACGCTGCCGCGAGCGGGACGTGGACACGATCGTGGTGCTGGACGTGCATTGGCTGGTGAACGCGGGGTATCACGTCAACGCCAACCGCGCCTTCAAGGGCTGCTACACCAGCAACGAACTGCCGCATTTCATCAAGGACATGCGCTACGCGTACGATGGCAACCCCGACCTGGGTCGCCGCATCGCCGAAAGCGCCAACGCAGCGGGCGTGGGTACGCGCAGCCACGAAATCGACAGCCTGGAACTGGAATACGGCACGCTGGTGCCCATGCGCTACATGAACGGCGATGGCCGCTTCAAGGTGGTCTCGGTGGCGGCGTGGTGCGCCTGGCATACCCTGGACGACAGCCGGCGTTTCGGCGCGGCGCTGCGTCAGGCCATCGATGCCGGCGACAGCCGTGTTGCCGTGCTGGCCAGCGGGTCGTTGTCGCACCGCTTCAACGACAACAACAGTCCCGAAGCCGCCATGCACCAGATCAGCCGCGAATTCTTCAAACAGGTGGATCTGCGTGTCGTCGATCTTTGGCGCCAGGGCGACTGGAAGACGTTCTGCGCCATGCTGCCCGAATACGCCGACCTGTGCGTGGGCGAGGGCGGCATGCACGACACCGCCATGCTGCTGGGCCTGTTGGGGTGGGACGGGTACGACAAGCCAGTGGAAATCGTCACCGACTACTTCACCAGTTCGGGCACGGGGCAGATCAACGCGATCTTTCCGGTGCCGGACTAAGTCGCGGCAGACGGCCGGCAGACGCGGCTACGCGTCGGCCGTGTCCTTGGCGTCGGCCGGGGGCGGGTCACGGCGTATCAGCTCGACCATCGTGTCAACGTCCTGGTACAGGCGGTCGAGCAATTCCTTGCCGATCTTGGCCTCGATTTCCTGATACTTCGCGTCCACGTGCGGGCGCATGCGGTCGATCAGTTTGTGGCTCTTGGGAGTCAGGGATATTTCCTGGCGACGCTGGTCCGCGCTGGACCGGGCGCGTTTGATCAGGCCCTGTTCTTCCATGCCGGCCAGCATCCGCGTCAGGCTGGGGCTGAGGATCTGGCAACTACGCGCAATCTGATTGGGCTCCATCGCGCCCGTTTCGCTAAGGGTGCGCAACACCCGCCATTGTTGTTCGGTGACGCCGGCCGCGTGCAGCACGGGGCGGAAATGCGCCATCAGGGTTTCGCGCGCGTATAGCAGCAGGTGGGGAAGATTGCGGTGGTGGAAGCTCGGACTCATGGCGGCTATGTTAGCAAGAAGCCGCCCAATTTTTGACCACAAATTTTGATGCGTCATGCACGCAACACCGCCGCCCGCGGCGCCTGAAGGGCGGGGCGGCGGCGGTGCGGCCAAGCCCGTGCGGGGGTGCTATGTCCGCCCGTCAGGCCGGATTCTGCTGAGCCAATTCCTGCAAGTCGTCGGGCAAGGTCAGGTCGGGCGCGCCTTGTTGCAGCTCGTGCAAGGCCTGCACGGCATCGGCTTGCTGGTCGTCTTGCACCAACTGCCGGATGTGCGCCACGCGGGCCTCGATATCGGCTTCGCTGAACGCCACGACCTCGGTGGCCGTCGCGTCACCCTCTTGAGCAACGCCCGCGGGGGCGGCTTGCGCCTGCGGTTCGGCGGTGGCCGCCGGTAGCGGCGGGGCGGCGGCAGGTTCGTTTTGGGGGGCAGAGACGCGCTGGGCCACGGCGGCCGACTTGCCCGCCAGTGCTTCCGTCAAGGCAATGGGGGACGGGCTGCGGTCGGTGCTGCTGTCATGGGAGGCGGTCAGCGGCGCGTTCTGATCTTGCATGTCCGCGGCTTCGCGCATGTCCGTCCAGGCGAACAGGCCGGCGACCATGGCCGCGCAGGCGGCGGCGGCCCAGCCGGGGTGCCAACTGTGGCCGGGGTGCCAGGCGCGACGTACCGCCGCGTCCAGTTCGGGACTGCTGCCGGGTCCGGGCTTGCGGTACAGGGCGCGCAGATCCCGTTCATCGTCTTCGTCGAAGGGGGGCCGATAGGTAATGCTCATGCGCGTACTCCTCGCGGCGGCGTCTGGTGGCGGGACGCCTACGCGTTTGACCTTTGCTGGGCGCTGCGCCGGGGGGCCGGCGGTCTCGTCGTGGCTAGGGTCGTGTTCCGGTTTATGCGGCCAGGGCCGCAGGGCGAATGCGCCGCGATTCCCGTTGCTGCGCCCTGACGGGCGTTCGGCGCCGGGTATGCCGCCCTGGGCTGGGCGGTTCGACAATGCGCTGCACTCGACGATTATGCGCGATTTGCGCGATTCCGGGAGGGGTTTTCTTGCATGCCGACGATGTTATTTTGGCCCGGCCCTGTTATTGAAAGCAGATTGAAATCTTGCGCTTGCCGGTACACTTTCGCGCATGGCCAAATCCCGAACCGTATATGTGTGCGCCGACTGCGGCGGCACCACCCCGAAGTGGCAGGGTAAATGCCCGCATTGCAACGCCTGGAACACGCTGGAAGAAACCGTCGAGTCCTCGACGCCCGCCGCCGCCGCGCACCGTTACGCGCCGCTGGCGTCCGCCAGCCCGGTGCGCAGCCTGTCTGAAATCGAAGCCCGCGAAACACCACGCCAGCCGACCGGGCTGGACGAATTCGACCGCGTGCTGGGCGGCGGTCTGGTCGCCGGCGCCGTCGTGCTGATCGGCGGCGATCCGGGCATCGGCAAGTCCACGCTGTTGTTGCAGGCGCTGGCCTCGCTGTCCGAAACCACCAACGTGCTGTATGTGACGGGCGAGGAATCGGCCGAACAGGTCGCCTTGCGCGCGCGCCGGCTGGACTTGCAGACGGGCAATGTGAACCTGCTGGCCGAGATCCGCCTGGAAGCGATCCAGGCCGCCGTGTCCGAGCAGAAGCCCACCGTGGCCGTCATCGATTCCATTCAGACGCTCTACAGCGGTGAACTCAGCGCCGCGCCGGGTTCGGTGTCGCAGGTGCGCGAATGTGCGGCGCAACTGACGCGCCTGGCCAAGCAGACCGGCATCGCGATCGTCATGATCGGCCACGTCACCAAAGACGGTGCGCTGGCCGGACCGCGCGTGCTGGAACACATCGTGGACACCGTGCTGTATTTCGAAGGCGACACGCATTCCTCGTTCCGGTTGGTGCGCGCGTTCAAGAACCGCTTTGGCGCCGTCAACGAGCTGGGCGTTTTCGCGATGACCGACCGTGGCCTGCGCGGCGTGGCCAACCCGTCGGCCCTGTTCCTGTCCCAGCACGAGCAGCAGGTGGCCGGTTCCTGCGTGATGGCCACGCAAGAGGGCACGCGCCCGCTGCTGGTTGAAATCCAGGCCCTGGTCGATAGTTCACATTCGCCCAACCCGCGCCGCCTGACGGTGGGGCTTGAAGGCAACCGGCTGGCCATGTTGCTGGCGGTGATGCACCGGCACGCGGGCGTCACCACGTTTGACCAGGACGTGTTCGTGAACGCGGTGGGCGGCGTGCGCATCACCGAACCGGCCGCCGACTTGCCGGTGCTGCTGGCCATCATGTCTTCGTTGCGCGACAAGCCCTTGCCGCGCGGCCTGATCGCGTTCGGCGAAGTTGGCCTGGCCGGCGAGATCCGTCCCGCGCCGCGCGGTCAGGAACGCTTGCGCGAAGCCGCCAAGCTGGGTTTTTCAATTGCGCTCATCCCCAAGGCCAACGCCCCGCGCCAACCCATTGAAGGGTTGGAGATCTGGGCCGTGGACCGGCTGGACGCCGCGTTGGACAAGTTGCGCTGACGCGCTGTTTTCCCCTTGCCGCGCAGGCAAGGGCTGTTGGAGCAAGACGTGAGTCTGTTAGTGATTGCCGCGTGCCTGGCCGCGGGTAGCCTGATCGGTTTCATGGGCGGCGTGCTGGGCATCGGGGGCGGGCTCATCGCCATTCCGGCGCTGGTGCTGTTGATGGGCATGTCGCAGCAGTTGGCGCAGGGCACCGCGCTGATCATGGTGCTGCCCGCCATCACCATGGCGGTGAGGAAATACAACCAGCAAACGCGCATCGATAAACGGGTGGCGGCTGCCGGGGCGGCCGGCGCGGTGGTGTTCACGTGGGTGGGCGCGCGGCTGGCGCTGGGCATTGATTGCAGCCTGCTGCGTCGAAGCTTCGCGGTGTTCCTGTTCTTTATCGCGCTGTTCTACGTCTGGCAGACCTGGCGTGCCGGCCGCCTTGCCGCACGCCGTGCAGCGGGGCAAGCGCCGACCAGCGCGCAAGCGGACAAGAGGCCCGCACCGGCTTTCACGCCGCGCCGCGCCAGCGTGCTGGGCATGCTGTGCGGCACTTTGGGCGGCTTCTTCGGCGTGGGCGGCGCGGTGCTGGCCGTGCCCATCATCACCACGGTGTTCCGCTTGCCGCAGACCGTGGCACAGGCGCTGGCGCTAAGCATGGTGATCCCCGGTTCGACCATCGCGCTGATTACGTATGGATGGGCGGGCCAGGCGGACTGGATGGTGGGTGTACCCCTGGCCATCGGCAGCCTGTTGTTCGTGCCAGTGGGTGTGCGCCTGGCCTACAAGCTGCCTGAACGCAAACTGAGAGCCTGCTTCGCGTTGATGCTGTTCGCCACCGTGGCGTTGCTGGCGTTTGAATCATAGGCATGACTTGGGACCATATTTCCAAGCGTTAGCAGCCGAAATTTTCTGGTTCCGCGTTGAACCTTCGCGGCGCGTGAACTTCAAACGGAGTACGGGGTAAGCGGCGATGTTGCCGCCCCGTGTCGGTTAGGCTTCGGCCTTGCACATTCAGGAGTTCATGTAATGACGACTCACTCCCGTATCGCTGCGTTTTTATCCACCTCGGCCTTGTGCCTCGGTCTTGCTGCTGCGCCTTCGGCGTTCGCGGCGGGCGCCGATGCCACGGCCAAGGCGGGTGATACCAAGACCCACGCGCAGCACAAGCATCACAAGTCTGACAAAACGTCCGCCAAACCGGCGGCCGCGAAATCAGGCGCAACAAAGATGGACCATTCCGGCGCCACGACGCCGGCGAAGTAGGCAGGGGGCTGAAAAGCCCAACGTAGTTCCTTTGCAGGAAGACTACCGACCTCTTGGGGCCGGAAAGTCGAAAGCCTCTCGGTATGGGCACCGAGAGGCTTTTTCATTTTTGCTTTCTGCTATCTGCCTTGCCGCGCCAACGCGCGGCGGCGTTCATTCCACCGGCGTGATCACGCGGCCCGTGTCGAAGTACGCCTTCAGGTTGTCCAGCATCAGGTTTTCCATGGCCAGGCGCGTCTCCAGCGTGGCGCTGCCGATGTGCGGCAGCACGACGGCGTTGTCGCCGGTCTTCAGCGCGTCCGGCACCTTGGGTTCGTGCTCGAACACGTCCAACGCGGCGCAACCCACCTTGCCCGCTTCCAAGGCGGCCACCAGCGCGGCCTCGTCAATGACCGGGCCACGCGCGATGTTGACGATGATGCCCTTGGGGCCCAACGCTTCCAGCACGGCCTGGTTGACCAGGTGGCGCGTGCTGGGCCCGCCCACCGTTGCGACCACCAGGAAGTCAGCCCACGCGGCCAGATCCACCAGCGATGCTTCATAGCCGTACGAGATGTCGTCGCGCTTTCTGCGGTTGTGATAGCGCACGTCCATGTCGAAACCCGTGCCCCGCTTGGCGATGGCTTCGCCAATGCGGCCCAGGCCCACGATGCCCAGCTTCTTGCCGCTGACGCGCTGGCCCAGCGGGATGCTGCCATGCACCTGGCCCCATTGGCCGGCGCGCACAAAGCGTTCGCCTTGGCCCATGCGGCGCGCGCCCGCGATCAACAAGCCCCAGGCCAGGTCCGCGACGCAGTCCGTCAGCACGTCCGGCGTGTTGCTGACCTGCACGCCGCGTTTTTTGGCCGCGTCCACGTCGATGGTTTCATAGCCCACGCCCCAGCTGCAAATGGCTTTCAGGTCGGGCAGCGCGTTGATCAGTTCAGCGTCCGCGCCAAAGTTGGCTGACGTGACGACAGCGGTGATGCCCTTGCCATGCTCGGCCAAGGCCGCCTTGCGGTCAGGAAATTTCCATAGCTCCACGACGTCATAGCGGTCGGCTAGGTTCTTGTTGGCGGAGGGCGAGCCGGCCAGCGAGCCGACCTGGATGATGCGATGCTTGGTGGTCATGTTGTCGTACGGATGGGTGGCAAAACGGTCATGCTACTTGATTCGACCTTGAAAACCGCTGAGGGGATGCCCGTAGGCATCCCCGCAGGGGTTGCTTGGCCCTGGCGCGGCGGCGTTTTACTCCAGCTGGATGTTCGCCTTCTGGATGACGTCCTTCCACCGTTTGACTTCGCCTTGCTGGAACGCGGTGAACTGCTGCGGAGTATTGGCCACGACTTCAAAGCCCAGGCCTTGCAGCGTCTGCTCGGTCTTCGGGTCGCGCAGCGCGGTCTGCAAGGCCTTGGACAGCTGTTCAACCACCGCCGGCGGCGTGCCCTTGGGCACGGCGAACCCTTGCCACGAATACACCACCATGTCCTTGATGCCGGCTTCGGCCAAGGTCGGCACGTTGGGCAGATCGGTGGCGCGCGCATCGCCCGTGATGGCCAGCGCCTTGAGCTTGCCGGCCTTGATGTGGTTTTGCACCGCGCCCAGGTTCTGGAACGACACGTTCACCTGTCCGCCAATCAAGTCCGCGATGGCGGCGCCGCCGCCCTTGTAGGGCACGTCCACGCCCGTGCTGTCCGTGCGCTGGCGAAACAGCACCGCCGACAGGTGGTCGGACGACCCCGTGCCGGACGACGCGTACGACACGCTGCCCGGATTCTTCTTGGCATAGGCCACCAGTTCCGCCACCGTGCTGGCGGGGAAGTTGGGGGACGCGACCAGCACATTGGGGTTGCGCACCGCCTGCGTCAGGTAGGCAAAGTCTTTGCTGGGGTTGTAGGCCAGGTTCTTGTACAGCGCCTCGTTGATGGCGAAGGTGCCGATCGAGCCCACCATCATCGTGTAGCCATCCGGCGTGCTGCGGGCCAGCGCCTGCGCGCCGATGGCGCTGTTGGCGCCTGGCTTGTTCTCGACCACGAAGGTCTGGCCCAGGATCTTGGTCAGCGCCGGCGTGACCGAGCGCGCGGTGATGTCGGACGAGCCGCCCGGCACGAACGGCACGATCATCGTGACGGGTTTTTCCGGATAGCCGGCAGCCTGCGCCGTCGGCCCCGCAAGTAGAACGGCGCCCGCCGCGGCAGCCGCGCAGAACAGTTTATTCATGTTGTCTCCTGGTTCGCGTGGTGATGAAAAGCCCGGCGCTCACGCGTTGCGCACGGGCCTGAATCTACGTGGTTCAGTCGACTTTCGCGCCCGAGGCTTTCACCACCTCGGCCCACTTGACGGTCTCTTGCGCCATGAACTGTTTGAACTGCGAAGGCGTGTTGCCCGACGGCGTGGCCCCTTGCGCCTGCAACTGCGCGCGCACCGGCTCTTGCTGCAGGGCGGCGGCGACGTCGCGCTGGATTTTTTCGACAATGGCCGGGGGCGTGCCGGCAGGCGCCAACAGGCCGAACCAGCTGGACGCCTCGTAGCCCTTCACGCCGGCTTCGGCCATCGTGGGCACGTCGGGCAGCGCGGGCGAGCGCGCCGCCGTGGTGACGGCCAGCGGGCGCAGCTTGCCGCCCTTGATGTAGCCCATGGACGAGGGCAGGTTGTCAAAGATCAGGTCGGCCGAGCCGCCCATCACGTCGGTCAGCGCGGGGCTGCTGCCCTTGTAGGGCACGTGCGTCATGCGCGTGCCCGTCATTGTCTGGAACAGTTCGCCCGACAAATGGGTGGACGTGCCGTTGCCGGTGGACGCCATGTTGACGCTGTCGGGATGGGCCTTCAGGTACTTGATCAGGTCCGCCACCGAGCGGATGCCGTGCTTGTCCGCGAACTTCGGATTCAGCTCAAGAATGTTCGGCACCGGGATGACCAGCGTGACCGGTACAAAGTCCTTTACCGGGTCGTACGGCAGTTTGCTGTAGACGGACTGGTTGATGGCGTGCGTGCTGACGGTGCCCATCAACAAGGTGTAGCCGTCGGCCGTGGCGCGCGCGGCTTCGGCCGTGCCCACATTGCCGCCCGCGCCGGCCTTGTTGTCGACCACCACCGACTTGTTCCAGCTTTTGCCCAGCTCCGCGGCCACTACGCGCGCGGCGATGTCGGCGGTGCCGCCGGCAGGGAAGGGCACGATGATCTTCACGTCGCGTTCGGGATAGTCGGCGTGGGCCTGCGCGGCGGGCAAGGCCAAGGCAATGGCCGTGAGGCTGGCGGCAGCAAGCAGCCGGCGTCGCGCGAATAGGGCATGCATGGTGTTGTCTCCTCGGTGTGCGCGTGGCCGCGCATCGTTTGTGGGATGTTGTGGTGATGCCGTTTCACTTGTCAAACAAATATAGGTATTGAGAATATGCTTGTCAACCAAGTATACTTTTTTCACCTTACTTATCTGACAACTGGATCAGCCAGGAGCCCCGTCCATGAAAACTTCCCCGGTCACCGCGCAGGACTTGCAACGCTCGGTCATTGCCGTGCCGCCGCTGGCGCGCCACGACGATCTTTCGCTGAACGAAGCCGCCAACAAGGCCCTGCTTGGCCATCTGGAAGCGGGCGGCGTGCGCAACGTCATGTACGGCGGCAATGCCAATTTCTACAACGTGGGCGTCAGCGAATACGCGCGCATCGTCGACATGCTGGCGGGCCTGGCCGGCGCGGACACGTGGATCCTGCCGTCGGTAGGCCCCGACTACGGCAAGATGATGGACCAGGCCGCCATCCTGCGCTCGCGCGCGTTTCCCACCGCCATGCTGTTGCCCATGTCGTTCCCGTACACGGACGCCGGTCTGGCCGACGGCGTGCGCCGCTTTACCGATGCGCTGGGCAAGCCGGCCGTGGTCTACATCAAGTCGGCCGACTACCTGGCCCCCGAGACCGCCGCGCGCCTGATCGAGGAAGGCCGCATCGCCGCGTTCAAGTACGCCGTGGTGCGCGATGAACCCGCCAAGGACGCGTACCTGTCGTCCATGCTGGAAGCGGTGGACGCGCGCTGGATCGTCAGCGGCATCGGCGAACGTCCCGCCATCGTGCACTACCGTGATTTCGGCTTGAAGAGCTTCACGTCGGGCTCGGTCTGCATCGCCCCGCGCGGGTCCATGCGCTTGCTGCACCTGTTGCGCGATGGCCGCTACGACGAAGCCGAATCCGTGCGCCAACATTATCTGGGCCTGGAAGACTGCCGCGACGGGATCAGCCCGATCCGCGTGCTGCACGACGCGGTGACCTTGTCCGGCGTGGCGGACATGGGTCCCATGTTGCCGCTGCTGACCGGTATTTCCAGCGCCGAGCGCGAACGCGTGGCGCCGGTCGCGCGCAAATTGGCGGCTTGGGACCGGGAAGCCGTGGCGGCCTGAACGTGAGGGGCACGGCCACGCATCGCCCGTCTCACCGCCCGTTGGCGGTACGATGGGCGCTGTCCGCGTAATGGCGGGCAGGCCTTACGCATTCAGGAGGTTTCGTGGCCCGATCCAAAGCAACAACATCATCCGAACCGCAAGCACCGGCCGAGACCGAAGCGGCCGGTTCCCATGTGCTTGAACGGGGACACCGGGTGCGGCTGGCGGACCAGGTCTACGGGCAGATCTTCGAACAAATCGTATCGGGCGGGCTGAATGTCGGCGACAAGCTGCCGTCCGAAAATGAAATTTCCGAACGCTTCGGGGTCTCGCGGCCGGTGGTGCGTGAAGCGCTGCTGCGCCTGCGTGCCGATGGCCTGATCACCGCGCATCAAGGGCTGGGCACCTTCGTCAGCCACCAGCCCGCGCCACGCCTGAAAACGTTCAACGATGTGCAGAACGTCAGCGCGTACCTGCGCGCACAAGAAGTCCGCGTGGCGCTGGAAGGCGATGCCGCGCGGCTGGCGGCGCTGCGCCGCACCGACGAACAGCTCAAGAAGATCACCGACGCGCACGCGGCCTTTGCCGACAGCCTGACGCATGGCCAGGTTTCGCCCGAGGCGGACCTGGCTTTTCACGCCAGCATTGCCGAAGCCAGCGGCAATGACTTTTACCTGGGCGTGCTGGAAAGCATTCACGAATCCATCAACGGTTTCATGCGTCTGACGTTGAGCCTGACCCGCACCGGCTCGCGCCAGCGCGCGCAGCGCGTTGTGGACGAACACGCCACCATCCTGGACGCCATCCGCGAACAGGACAGCGAACGCGCCCGCGTCGCCATGCAGTTTCACTTGGGGCAGGCGCGCCATCGGCTGGTGGACCGCGAACGCGATTGACCCCCACGCGTGGCGCGCCGCCGCCCTTCATCACATCAAACGGAGACAACCCGTGCAAGGCAATGGAGCAACAGCGAGAAACGTGCCGGTAGAGCAGGTGCTTGAACAGATATTGCAGGTACTGCAAGCGTGGGGCATGGACGACGACCTCGCCCACACCACCGCCAGCCTGATGGCGCGGACGGACCTGTTGGGAATTGATTCGCATGGCATTTCGATGCTGCCCTCGTACGAGGAAAAGTGGCGCGCCGGGTCGTTGCGGCTGGATGCCCGCGCGCGCGTGGTGCGCGACAGCGGCGCCAGTGCGCTGATCGACGGCATGGGCGGGCTGGGCTACCCGGTGGCGGCGCAGGCCATGCATCTGGCCGTGGACAAGGCGCTGGAACACGGGGTGGGCGCAGTATCCGTCTGCAATTCGCATCACTTCGGCGCGGCCGGCGTCTACGCGCGCATCGCGGTGGAACGCGGCGTGGTCGGTCTGGTGACCAGCAGCGCCAATGGCATCATCATGGTGCCCACGCGTGGCGCCATGCCCATGCTGGGCACCAACCCCATCGCGTTCGGCGCCCCGGCCGCGCACAACGAAGCTTTCGTTCTGGACATGGCCACCACAACGGTGGCCGCGAACAAGGTCAAGGTCTATGACTTTCTGGGCAAGCCCTTGCCGCCCGGATGGGCGGTGGACGGGCAGGGCGCGGCGGTCACCGATGCCGACGCGGCGATGCAGTACATCTTCAAGCAGCCCGAAGGCGGGCTGACGCCATTGGGCGGCACGCCCGCAATGAGCAGCCATAAAGGCTACGGCCTGGCGATGATGGCGCAGATCCTGGGCGGCACGCTTAGCGGCAGCGCGTTTGCCGCGCGCCGCGCACCTACGCGCAAGGCCGGTGAACCGGATGACGTGGGTCACTTCTTCCTGGCGCTTAACCCCGATGCGTTCCGTGCGGCGGGCTCGTTCGAAGCCGATATGGACGACATGATCGACGCGTTGCACGACACGCCGCCCGCCAACCCCAACGAACCCGTGCTGGTGGCGGGCGAGCCCGAAGCGGCCGAGCGCGCACGTCGGCTGCGTGCGGGCATCCCCATTTCGGCAGCCTTGGCCGAACGCTTGCGCGGCATCTGCGAACGCGCCGGCACGCCTTATCTGCTGGACGATATCTGAGCGCACGGCGCTTGTTGCACTGACTTTGTTGTACCCATAACAGCAGACCCGGCCACCGGGCTCATTCCCCAAGAAAAACCATACGGAAGAGACAACCATGCAACAACCCAAACCTTCGGCGCGCAGACGCCTTGCCGTGCTCGCGGCGGCCACGCTTGGCGCCCTGACGCTATTGCCCGGGGCGGCAATGGCGCAGGCCGCCTGGCCAGCCAAACCGGTCAAGCTGATCGTGCCTTTCCCGGCCGGCGGCAGCACCGATTCGGTCGGCCGCCTGCTTGCGGCCGAGCTGTCCAAAGAGCTGGGCCAAAGCGTCATCGTCGAGAACAAGGGCGGCGCCAACGGCAACATCGGATCGGACGTCGTGGCCAAGGCAGAGCCTGACGGCTATACCTTGCTGCTATCGGGCGTGGGCTCCAACGCCATCAGCTACGCCGTCTACCAGAACATGCCGTATCGCAACAGCGACTTCGCGCATATCTCCTTGCTGGCCACCGGCCCCAATGTGCTGGTGGCCAACATGGAATTCCCCGGCAAGACGTTTGCCGACTTCATCAAGTTGGCGCGCGAGAACCCCGGCAAATACACGCATGCCAGTTCGGGCAGCGGGTCGTCGGGCCATCTGGCCATGGAGATGCTGAAGCAAGACGCCAAGATCGATCTGGTGCATGTGCCCTACAAGGGCGGCGCGGCCGCGATTACCGACATGATTGGCGGGCGGGTGTCGGTGATGTTCCTGAATCAGGACACGCTGCTGCCGCAGGTCACGTCGGGCAAGCTGCGCGCGTTGGCGGTGGCCAGCGCCAAGCGCAACCCCGCATATCCCGACACGCCGACGGTGGCGGAATCGGGCTATCCCGGCTTTTCGGCTGAATCGTGGTTCGGCTTGTCGGCGCCCGCCAAGACGCCGCCCGCGGTGATCCAGCGCTTGAACCAGGCGACGGTAAAGGCGTTGGCGTCGCCCGAGATCCGCCAAAAGCTGGAAAGCGTGGGCTTTGTGGTGGTGGGCGACGACCCGAAGTCGTTCTCGGCGTTTGTCGATAACGAAATCGCCAAGTGGGGCAAGGCAGCCAAGGCGTCGGGCGCGCGCATGGATTGATACGGGCGCGCCGGGCTTCGGTCCCGGCGCGTGCTCTCTGAATTTTTATTTTGCGATATTGAAGGTGGCAATGAACTCACCCTTACCCAACCGTTTCCGCCAACGCATCCTGGCGCGCGAGCGGCTCATCGGCTTTTGGATGTGCATGTCCAGCCACATCACGGCCGAACTGGTCGGCCTGGCGGATTTTGACTGGCTGCTTCTGGATGGCGAACATTCGCCCAACGAAGTGCCGATGTTCCTGCAGCAGCTACAGGCGTTGCAGGGCAGCGCCAGCGCGGCCGTGGGCCGACCGTCGTGGAACGATCCGGTGCAGATCAAGCGCTTGCTGGATATCGGCTTCTACAACCTGCTGATCCCGTTCATTGAATCGGAAGCGGACGCGCGCCTGGCGGTAGCCGCCACCCGTTATCCGCCCGACGGCATACGCGGCGTGGCCGGCGCGCAGCGCAGCAACCGTTACGGCACGGTGCCCGACTACCTGCAAACCATCAACGACAACATCTGCGTGCTGCTGCAAATTGAAAGCCGTCCGGGCATCGATGCAGTGGACGAGATCGCGGCGGTGGAAGGCGTGGACGGCGTGTTCATCGGCCCGTCGGATCTGGCTGCCGCGTTAGGCCACATCGGCAACCCCAGCCATCCCGAAGTGCAAGAGGTCATTCGCCATCTGCACGAGCGCGTGTCGGCTCAGGGCAAGGCCGTGGGAATCCTGGCGCCCGTGCAGGCGGACGCGCGCCGCTATCTGGACATGGGCATGCACTTTGTGGCGGTGGGTACGGACCTGGGCGTGTTCAAACAGGCCACGTTTGCCTTGCGGGAAACGTTTCCCAGCTGATTGCGGCCGCTGGTGTTGGCATGCAAAACGCCCCGCGACGATGCGGGGCGTTTTGTGTTTTGCGTTTTGCGTTTTGTGCTTTGCGTTTTGTGTTTTGCGCGCTGTTTGCAGTGCTTGGTTTGCAGTGCTGGGTTGATGGCGCCTTGTTGGTGGTGCATTGGGCGTTGTGCCCGCTTTGGTGGCCCGGCGTCAGTCTTCCAGCGCCAGCAGTTCGCCGACTGTTTGGCGACGGCGGATCAGCCGCGCCTGGCCGTTGTCCAGCAACACTTCCGGCGCCAGCGGCCGACTGTTGTAGTTCGATGACATCGACGAACCGTACGCGCCCGCGTTGTGCAAAACCATGAAGTCGCCGATGCGCGGCTGCGGCAGCAGCTGGTCCGACATCACGCCGCCTTCTTCCTGCGTGAACACGTCACCCGATTCGCACAGCGGCCCGGCCACCGCGATGCGCGTCTGCGGGACGCCCTGCGGGTCGGAACCGTCCGGCGCATGCACGGAAATGCGGTGGTAGCTGCCGTACATGGCCGGGCGCATCAAATCGTTGAAACCCGCATCCACCAGCGCGAAGTCGCGCTCGGGGCGGTGGTTGATGGCGTGCACTTCGGTCACCAGCGCACCGGCTTCGGCAACCAGGAAGCGTCCAGGTTCGATCTCCAGGCGGATCGGGTGTTGCAGAAACTGTTCGATGCGCTTGCGGGCCGCGTCCCACTGTTCGAAATAATGGTCGCAGTCGATGCGGGGCTCGCCATCGCGGTAGGGAATCGACAGGCCGCCGCCTGCCGAGATCGCTTCGATGTCGTGGTCCAGCGAGCGCACCACGTCGACCATGGCGTCGCAAACGCTGGACAGGTGGCCGTAGTCCACGCCCGATCCGATATGCATATGGATGCCAACCAGCTTCAGGCCGTGGCGGCGCACGATGGACACGGCGCGGGCCACGTCGTCGATCCAGATGCCGTGCTTGCTTTGCGGGCCGCCGGTGTTGGTCTTGTTGCTGTGGCCATGGCCGAAGCCGGGGTTGATGCGCAGCCAGACGCGGTGGCCGCGCGAGGCTTGGCCCACGCGGTCCAGCATGTCCAGCGAACCGGCGTTCACGGTGATGCCATGGCGCAGGACGGTGGCCAGCGTGGCGTGGTCGATTAAATCGGCCGTGAAGACCATGCCTTCCGGCTCGCCCTTAGGATCAAATCCGGCGGCTAGGCTGCGTTCGATCTCGCCCAGCGAAACGGCGTCGACCACCGCGCCTTCCTCGCGCATCAGGCGCAGGATGTGCAGGTTCGAGCACGCTTTCTGCGCGTAGCGGATGGTGTCGAAGCGGCGCAGCTGCGCAATGCGTTCGCGGATGACGCCGGCGTCGTACACCCACAGCGGCGTGCCATGTTGCGTGGCGAGTTCGGTAAGTTGGCGCGGATCAAAAACCATGACGCATGAACCTTGAAGAATGAGAGGAAACCAGGCGGCATGATGCCGGGTTCGCGTCATCCAGTAAAATGCTTATATGTTCAAGAGTCATTCATTCGTGATATGGAGTGCGCCGTGTTGACGCATCGCCATATCGAAGTATTCCGCGCGGTGATGATCGCGGGCAGCGTGACGCGCGCAGCGCAGCTCCTGAACACGTCGCAACCGACCGTCAGCCGTGAATTGGCGCGGATGGAGCAGAGCATCGGCTTTGCATTGTTCGAGCGCGTGCACGGGCGTTTGCGGCCCACCATGCCGGCTTTGGCGCTGTACGACGAGATCCGGCAATCGTATGCGGGGCTGGAAAGGGTCGTGTCGGCGGCGGCCCGTTTGCGAGAGTTTCGGGGTGGGCAGCTGTCCGTGATTGCATTGCCGGCGTTTTCGCATTCGATTTTGCCTGACGCGTTTCGGCGCTTTCACGGTCGGCATCCCGGCGTCAGCCTGTCGGTGGAAACGCAGGAATCGCCGTTTCTGGAAGAGTGGCTGACGGCTCAACGCTACGACCTGGGCTTGACCGAGCGGGATGCCGCGCCGGCCGGCACGCGCTTGCAGCTGTTGTTGCAAGTGGACGAGGTCTGCGTGTTGCCCGACGGGCATGTGCTCTTGGCACGTAAGGAAATCGATCTTGCGGATTTCGAAGGGCATGCCTTTGTCAGCCTGTCCGCCCACGATCCCTACCGGGTACAGATCGACGAAGCCTTCGCTGAAGTCGGCGTGCTGCGCCGGTCGATCGTGGAAACGCCTACCGCCGTGTCTGTTTGCACATTCGTGCGTCAGGGCCTGGGCCTGGCGATCGTGAACCCGCTGACCGCGCTGGACTTTGTCGGCAGGGGCCTGCATATCCGGCCGTTGCGGCGTTCGTTGCCGTTCAGTGTTTACGCAGTGTTCCCCGAACATCGCCCGGCCAATCCCTTGGTCAACGAGTTCATGGCCTCGTTATCCGAGGCGGCTGACGCAATCAAGGTCCGCTTGGCCAAGCCCTAGCCGCGCGTTGGCCTGGTAGTTGTGCCCGAACCGATCAGGCAACAAAAAAGGATGCCCAGGGGCATCCTTCTTCATTTGCCGTATTCATGACGCCCCAGAAAGCGGGGCGGCAGAATCTTAGGCCAGCGCCTTGATAGCGGCAGCCAGGCGGCTCTTGTGGCGAGCAGCCTTGTTCTTGTGGATGATGTTCTTGTCAGCCACGCGATCGATCACGCTCGAGGCCTTCTGGAACACGTCGCCAGCCGCAGCTTTGTCGCCAGCGGCGATAGATTGGCGAACGCGCTTGATGGCGGTGCGCAGCATCGAGCGCAGGCTGGAATTGTGCTTGTTGCGCTCAACGGATTGGCGAGCGCGCTTGCGGGCTTGGGCGGTATTGGCCATGTTGCTATATAAGTTGAATTCGGCAAAGTCGAACATTGTAGCAAGTCCCGATGGGATTGCAAGCTTTTAATGTCAGATCTGTCGATGGAGCGCCCGTCAACCGGGCGGGGGGCGCTGGGGGGAAAAAGTTCCTGGGCTAAAGAGTCCTAGCTAGAGAACCCTTTCGGAAGATTCCCTGCCAAAGCCTGGAATACAGCCTTGAGGAAAACCCGCGGCGCCTACTGGATAAAAACACGGTGCTGAGTATACAACGAAGCGGGCGCCAGGCACAGGTGCGCCGCATAGCGTTGTCAGGTCGCGACGCTGATCGAAACAAACCACGGGGTGAAGCGGCGGACATGGATGGGCATCATCTCTTGCAGCGTGTCCAGCGCGGCGTTGGTGTCGTCCAACGGGAAATGCCCCGAAACGGGCAGGCCGCCGGCCGCCATCGACACGCGAAGGGCACCCGTGCGATAGGGGCGCAGCGCGGCGATTACCTCGGCCAGCGGGCGCCCCCGGGCATCGACCCAGCCGGATTCCCATGCGGCTTCCGCCATCAGCTCGGCGCGCGGGATGTCCATGCGAGACACATCGAACCGCGCGCCCGTTCCGGCGCGGACGGTGCCATGCGCGCCGGCCATGGTTTCCACTTCAACCTCGTGCTCATGCACCACGACCACGGTACGTTGCGCTTGCTGGCGCACCATGTAGCGGGTGCCCAGCGCGCGCACGGTGCCCTCGGCGGTCTGTACCAGGAAAGGGCGGCGCGCGTCGGGCGCCACGGAGACCGTGACGGCGCCATCCAGCAGGCGAACCTGCCGATAAGCGGGGGTGAAGTCCAGATTGACGCGGCTACGGGCGTCCAGCAGCAATTGGCTGCCGTCGGACAGCAGGTAGCGGCGGCGTTCGCCGGTGGCCGTGGCGGCATCGGCGGCTACGTTGTTCAGCGGATAGAAGGCGTTGCCGACATACGCGGCGCCGGCTGCCGTACTGGCGAGCGCCAGCGAACCGGCCAGAAAACGGCGGCGTGGCGGCACGATGGCCGGGGGCGGAGGGATCAGCGGCTGCGACGTGGGGGCGGCTCCGGCGGCGTACCCGGCTGCGGGATAAGCATCGCCTAGTCGTCCAAACGTCGAACCTGCCAATGAGCCCGTCAGCTGTTGCCAGGCGTTCTCATGGACAGGGTCAGCCGCACGCCACGCCAGGAAGTCGTTGTAGTCCTGCGCTGTCGCTTTACCCGAGCGCAGCAGTAGCAACCAATTGATCACCTGGTCCGCCATGGGTTGTCCTTGGGCGTACTTCACTTCGTGTTCCCGCCAGTGAATCGGCGGGGGTTCCTCTTGATGGCAATTTGTAAATAATAAAGGTTTTTTACCAAAGATTACGGGGCTGTTGGCATTTCTTGACGAATCTAGTGCAAAAAGCCGGCAGGAAGCCGGCTTTTTGGTGGGATTGTCAGCGCAGCGGTCGAAATCAGGCTTTTGGCCGACGTCCAAAGTCCTTAAGCCGGAAGCCAAAGAGTAACAACGTTCCGAAGTACACCACCCCGCTTGCCACCAAAACGCCACCCAGCAAGCCGGCGCGCTGTCCCGCATGGGCCTGCATGCCGAGCCAGTCGATTTTGCCGTCGGCGTACCACAGCAATGCCGCCAACGCCGCCAGGGCGGGCAGCAGGCGCAGCACGAACACGGTCCAGCCCGGCCCCGGCTGGTACACGCCCCGGCGGCGCAAGCCGATCAGAAGCGCCAAGGCGTTCAGGCAGGCGCCCAGGCCAATGGCCAGTGCCAGACCGGCATGCGCCATGAAAGGTACCAGCACCAGGTTTAGCAACTGTGTCAAAACCAGCACGCCGATGGCGATCTTGACGGGCGTGCGGATGTCTTGCTTGGCATAGAAACCCGGGGCAAGGATCTTGACGGCCAACAGGCCGATCAAGCCGGCGGAATACGACATCACTGCCAGACGGGTTTGCAGCACATCCTGCGCGGCGAAGGCGCCATAGTGGAACAGCGTGGCCACCAGGCCGTCTGATAGCAGCGCCATGCCCACGGCGGCGGGCAGGCCCAGCAGCAGCACCAGCCGCAGGCCCCAGTCCAGCAGGCCGCTGTAGCCGCCATGGTCGTCGCGAGCGTGGGCCGCGGACAGGCTGGGCAACAGCACGGTGCCAAGCGCCACGCCCAGCAAGGCGGTCGGAAATTCCATCAAGCGGTCGGCGAGAGACAGCCACGTGACGCTGCCCGGTGTAAGCCAGGTGGCGATATTGGTGTTGATCAACAGGGAAATCTGCGCCACCGACACGCCCAGGGTGGCGGGCGCCATTTGCTTGAGGATGCGCTGGACCGTCGGGTCGGCCCACGCTTCGCGAAAGCGCAGCGAAAAGCGCGGCGTCAGGCCCAGGCGGGCCAGCGCCACCCACTGCACGGCCAGTTGCGCTACGCCGCCGATCATCACGCCGACGGCCAGAGCGTAGACGGGCACATCCATGCGCGGCGCCAGCCAGATGCAGGCGGCAATCATCGACAGGTTCAGCAGTACGGGCGTGAAGGCCGGCACGGCGAATCGGCGCCAGGTGTTCAGCACGCCGGAGGCGAACGCAATCAGAGACATGCAGAAGATGTAGGGAAACATCATCCGCGTCATCCAGACGGCGGCGCCAAATTCGGTATCGCGGGCAGCGCCACGCAGGCCGCTGGCCATGGCCGACACCACCCAGGGCGCGGCGACGATGCCGATCAACGTGATCAGCATCAGCGTGGCCGTCAACAGCAGCGCCACGCGGTCCAGCAGTGTGCGCACTTCTTCTTCAGACCGCTTGTTGCGCGCAGCGCCGAGTATGGGCACGAACGCCTGGGCAAACGCGCCCTCGGCGAACAGGCGGCGCAGCAGGTTGGGAATGCGGAAGGCGACCCAGAAGGCGTCGGTGATGGGACCGGCGCCAAAGGCGCGCGCGACCAGGATGTCGCGGATCAGGCCGGAAATGCGGGACAGCAGGGTGAAGCTGCTGACGGTGGCCGCCGAACGAAACAGGCTCATGGATGGGACTACGAAAAATTGGGGCAGACTGGCCCCGTAAACACAACGCCTGTTGAAAGGACCGGCGCGCTCCCCGCCCACGCACTACGCAAGAATGCCCTTTCCCCGCCGGGCCGCCCCAAGGGGAAAGACGCCCCCC